>QGUH01000009.1 GCA_003242355.1 Pseudomonadota bacterium | reverse complement strand
GCGCGCCCGTCGGTTCCTTCATCGGGTCCCCTGTGGTTATTTCGGGGCGGGGGGCCTGGGTGATGTCCTTGCGCGCCTTGGTGACGTTGCTCGGCATGACGAGCTGCACGCGATAGCCGAGCGCGGCGCCGATCCACGAGTAGGCGACACCGGTGTTGCCGCTCGTCGAGTCGATCAGAATCTTGTCCTTGGTGAGTCGCCCGTCCCGAACGGCATCTTGAATCATGCGCAGCGCAGGGCGGTCCTTGACGGAGCCCCCGGGATTGGCGAACTCGAGCTTGACGTACACTTCCACGCTCGGCGCGGAGCGCGCCACGCGCTCGAGGCGGATGAGAGGCGTGTTCCCGACCGCCTCGATGATCGACCCGAGGCGTCGCGAGCGAAAGAGTCGGTGTTTCATGCCGTGCGAATGGCTTCGATCAAGTGGACGATGGCGAGGTGCGCGCCCTCGGCGACGCGGCACGGGCCGTCGAAAGCGAAAGCAGCTGCATGGCGAAAGGGTGGGGCGGGGCGCGGCACGATTTCGACGTGACCCACGCCAGCGCGCGCGAGATAGGCGAGCGCCACGTTCGCGCTCGGCCCCGCGGGGACGTGCGCGGCGGAGCGCTCGATGCGGAGCTGGCCCGCCGCGCCGACACCCGGCAAGCGTTTCTGTCGATCGTAACGCTCGGCGCTCATCGACCGCCGGCGATGGCGGGCACGATGCTGAGCTCGTCGCCGGCCTTGACCTTCGTGTCCAGCCCGTCGAGGAACCGGATGTCCTCGTCGCCGAGATACAGGTTCACGAAGCGGCGCACGCCCTTCTCGTCGAGCAGGCGATCCTTGATGCCGGGGTGGTTCTTCTCGAGCGCCTCGATCACGGCTCGGACGGTTTCGCCGGACGCCGTGACCTGCTCTTCTCCTCCGGTGAGGCTACGGAGCGGAGTGGGGATACGAACGGTGACCATGTGACTTCCTCCTATGCGGCACAGCTCGGCGCTGTGTAGCGCGTCTCGTCGATTTCCGAAATCCTGGGGCTCGGACCGCAGAGCGGACAGGCGCCGCGGGGCGGCACGGGGACCTCGCGGAGCACGTCGCGCCGTCCGTCGTACGTCGCGATGCGCCCATAGGGTGGATCGACACCCGTGAGCACGCGAAGGGCGCGGTCGGCCATGAGCGCTCCGGCGAAGCCCACCACGGGCCCGAGGACGCCCGCGTCGTTGCAATTGGGTTGCGCATCGCCATCGGGCACGTCCTCGAACAAGCAGCGATAGCAGGGCCGGCCCTCCGGAGCCACACACCACACCGTCGCGACGAAGCGGATGGCTGCCCCGTGCACGATCGGGCGGCGTTCGAGCCTGCAGGCGTCTGCGGCGAGGAATTTGGTCGCGAAGTTGTCGGCGCCTTCGAGGACGAGATCCACCGAGCGAGCGAGCTCGCGAGCGTTGTCCGGAAGAAAGCGCGAGCGCACGAGCTCGATCGAAGTTTCGGGTATCCCGAGCCTCACGAGCGCATCGCGGACGGCATCGAGCTTGTCGCGCCCGACCGACTCCTCGTCGAAGAGGATTTGCCGGTGCAGGTTCGACAGCTCGACCGTGTCGTCGTCGGCGATCACGAGCTCGGCCCCGCTGTCGGCGAGCGCCAGCAACGCCGGGCAGCCGAGGCCGCCCGCCCCAATCACGAGCACGCGCCGCCCGCGGAGCGCGTCCCGGCTCGTGCGCAGCGGAATGTTCGAGCTCTCACTCACGTCGTGAAGTACTCGTCCAGGCTGAAGTACCGTTCTCCGGTGTCGCAGAGCACGGTAACGACGTTCTTGCCTTCGCCGAGCTCGCGCGCGACGTCGAGCGCGATGGCGACGTTCGCGCCGGAGCTGATGCCGACGAGCAAGCCTTCGCGCCGGGCGAGCTCCTGCTTGGTGCGGTACGCGCGTTCGTCGGTGACGGTGCGCACCTCCGTCGGCACGCGAGCATCGTAGTTCTTGGGCACGAATCCCGCCGCGATGCCCTGGATCTTGCTCGGTCCGCGTTCGCCTCGGGAGATCGTCGCGCACGATTCGGGCTCGACCGCGATGACTCGGCAGCCGGGGAATCGCTCGCGGAGCACGCGCCCAACGCCGCTCACGGTTCCTCCCGTGCCCACGGCAGCCACGAATGCGTGCACCGGCTCGGAACCGAGCGCGTGCAGGATTTCCTGCGCGGTGACTTCGGCGTGCACCTCCGGATTGGCCGAGTTCTCGAACTGCTGGGGCATGAACGCCCCCTTCGTCTCTTCGACGATTCGGCGCGCCCGCGCGATCGCGCCGTCCATCTGTTCTTCTTCCGGAGTCAGCACCACCTCGGCGCCGAACGACTCGAGGAGCTGACGGCGTTCGAGACTCATGCTCTCGGGCATCGTGAGCACGCACCGGTAACCGCGGCTCGCGCACACGAGGGCGAGCCCGATTCCGGTATTCCCGCTCGTCGGTTCCACGACCGTGCCAGAGGGGGCGAGCCGCCCCTCGCGCTCGGCACGCAGGAGCATGGCGAGGCAAATCCGATCCTTGACCGACCCCCCGGGGTTCAGCGCTTCGAACTTGCCGAACACGCGCGCCCGCGGCTCATCCGCGGCGAGATTTCGGATCTCGATGAGCGGCGTGTCGCCGATCAGCTCCAGAACGTTCGAGAAGACCAGCGGGTGCTCGGGGAGGGGCGGGAGTCGGCTCTCAGATGACGTAGACATGACGCTGTGTTCCCGGACGGCGCAGGCCGAGCTCCTCGGCCCGCGCGCACACGTCGGCAATGGTGACGCCGTCGAAGCACGCTTCCACACGGCTCGACAGGTCTCGGAAGATGGACTCGGTCACCCGGCGTGCCTCTCCTGCGGTTCCGGGGCGCCGCGGCCCTCCCTCGCGCTCACCGAGCGCAATGGGGCCTTCGAGCGCCCGGACGACATCACCCAGGCGAATCTCGGCCGGACGGCGGGCGAGGCTGTAGCCCCCCTGTGGGCCGCGCTTGGAGCCGACGATGCCGGCACGCTTGAGGTCTTGGAAGATCTGTTCGAGGAATCGGGGCGGGATGCTCTGCCGTTCCGCGATGTCTTTGACCTGCGTCGGCCGCCCGTCGTTGTAAAAGGCGATGTCGAACAGCGCTCGCACCGCGTAGCGTCCCTTGTTCGACAGCTTCATGGGGGGCATCATTATTTACGCATCGGATTTGTCAAGAAAGCAGATGCAGCGGGGGGCTCAGGCCGGGAAACTTGGGGGAAATCGGCTAAAGCGGCGGAGCGGGGGGCCTGGTAGAACGGCAACCGCAGGAACGAGGAAGGACGGTGATTCGATGAGGAATGCCCTCGGTACCGTTGGAATCTTGGTTGTCGGGCTAACCGGTTGTGCGGCGCAGCAGCCGAGCACGGAGCCCCTCGCGCCCCCGCCGCCCGCCGAGCCCCCCGCGGCAGCGCTCCCCGAATCCACGGAAGAAGTTCCGGCCGAGCCCCCGCCGCCGCCGGAGCTCACTGCAGAGCAGAAGCTCGAGCGCTATAAGGAATGTTGGGCTGCGTTCAATGCGAAGGATTCGACGAAGGTCGCTGCGTGTTATGCCGAGAACGCGACGTTCGAGCTCGTGGACGGGGGCGATGCTGCGCTCGCGGGAAGGAGCGCCATCCTGCAGAACGACCTCGAGCCGCCCTTCGCCGCGTTTCCGGATGCGTCGGCGGAGTCGCTGCTCACCCTGCAGAACGGCGATCGCATCGCCTCGCTGGCGTTCATGCGCGGGACCCATCAGGGAACGCTGAAGACCTCCCGCGGAGAGCTCGCGCCGACGAACAAGAAGATCGCGCTCACCGTCGGGCACGTGGTCGAGCTCGCAGGCGGCTCCGTGCAGCGGCATCTGGAGTACGCCGATCAACGAACGGTGCTCGTGCAACTCGGAGTCCTCCAGGGGACGGCGCGCAAGCCCGTGGAGCCGCCAGCCGGGGAGCGCCCCGTGGTCGTCGCGTCCAACGCCGACACGGAGAAGGCGAACGTCGAGACCTTCCAGAAGCTCACGGCGGCCTTCAACGCGCACGACGCGGCGGCATTCGAAGCGTTGCTCGCCGACGACGTCGTGCTTTCGGAAGCATCGGCCGCCGCGGATCGCGTCGGAAGGAAAGAGGTGCTCAAAGGCCAGAAGGAAATCTGGCAGGGAATGAGCGACTCCAAAATCGAGCACACGAGCGTCTGGGGCGCCGGCGATTACGTCGTTGCAACCGGGACTTTCACCGGAACCAACGATGGCCCGCTGCCCTCGTGGAAAGTCTGGAACAAGACCGGCAAACCCGTCACGCTCGGCTTGCTCGAGATCGCGAAGCTCGAGGGGGGCAAGGTGAAGCAGCACTGGGTTTTCACCAACGGGCTCGCGTTCGCGCAGCAACTCGGCATCCTGCCTCCCGAGAAGAAGCCTGCCGCAGCGAAGAGCGCACCGGCGGCAACGCCAGCGCAGCCGATGAGCGACGTCTCCAGTGCGACCGGGACCCAATCGCAAGCTCCGAAAGTCGCGCCGCCCGCCGCACCCCCGCGACCCGCCGCGCAATGAGCGAGCAGTGACGTTCGGTCGCCGATCGCGTGGCTCGCCGCCCGCCGGGGACTAGACTTCGAGCCGGGCTTCCCGCACGTCCCGGGAGCCCGGGGAAGTCCCGATGCCGATGTCGGATTCGAAACACATTCCAGTCGAGAGCCTGCTCGCCGTCCTCGCCGGGCTTTCCCTCGCAGCATGCGAGAAGACGCGGGGCGAGGCGTCCGCCGAGCCCGTGCCGGCGAGCTCCGCGCCCGCGCAGCGAGAGTCGGGAGCGGGTACCGAAGCCGAAAACCCCGTTCGGGCGAAGGAGGTGCCCGCGGCTGCATCCGGCGATTCGGGCTCGGTGCAGATGACCTGTGCGCCGGGTGGTTGTGCGCCCGGAAAATGCGGCGGGGCCAAGCCCCCGGCGCAAGCCAAACCGTCCGGAGCCGAGCAATGAGGGGAGGCTCACGATGCGTGTCGGAGTCCTCGGAACGGGTGAAGTCGGAGCCGCCCTCGGAGCGGGATTCGTCCGGCTCGGACACGAAGTGCGGATGGGCGCCCGCGAGCCGCGCAATCAGCGCGCCGCGGAGTGGGCACGGCGAACCGGGCCCTGTGCGTCGCTCCGCACATTCGCAGAGGCGGGCGCGTGGCGGGGGCTGGCCGTCACCGCGACGCTCGGCGTGTGGGTGGAGCCGGCCCCCAGCATGGCCGGGCCGGGGCGGTTCGTCGGCAAGACCGTCATCGATGCCACCAATCCGCTGGTGTCGGTGGGAGGCGGGCCGCCGACCCTCGCGTTCGGGGCGTCGGATTCGGGAGGCGAGCGCGTCCAGCGCCTGCTCTCGGGCGCGTACGTGGTGAAGGCGTTCAACACCACGCCGAGTCTGCACATGTTTCGTCCCGAGCTGCCGAGCGGTCCGCCCGAGATGCTGCTTTGCGGGAACTTTCCCGAGAGCAAGCGGGTGGTGGGTGAGATCCTCGAGCAGTTCGGGTGGCGCCCGCTCGACGTTGGCGGAATCGAGTGCTCGCGGTATCTCGAGACGCTCGCGCTCCTGCGCATCCTCTGCGTTCAGAAAACGGGACGCCTCGATCTCGTGTTCCGACTCGCGTCGATCTAAAGGACGCTGCCGAACTCGGAGTCTCTCGGGGGCGGCGGCGCCAGCCGTCCCGATGAACCGGGCCAGAACGCGCGTTTGGCGCTCGGCCGAAAATCCAGGCTCAGGGAGTCGGCGGAAAGGCCGCGCCCGGGACCGGAGAACCGGGTTCCGGTTCGGGAGCAACCGGCGCAGGCGCCCCGTCGCTCGCAGCAGGATCGGAGGCGGCCGGAGGCGGGCCTGCGTCGTTCGGAGCAGGCGCTTCGGGAGCGGCGTGCTGAACCGGAGTGCTCTCCGAAGTGCCAAAAGGTGCGTGCGTGGGGGGGTCGAGTGGCGCGGGCGGGGGATTGCTCGAAACCGGCTGCTCGGCAGAGAGCTCCTCGGGGCTCTTCCAAAGCCGACGATTCGGACACTGGCGGAAGCGCTGCTCGATGGCGTCACAGCTCTCCACCTCCAAACGGCGCTCTGCTGGAAGGACCGCGGGAACGATGTCGTCCCAGCGGAAAACGAGCCCGCCGCCGACGTAGATGACCCGCGCCCCCGAGAACGCGGTGCCCACCGACGAGAGCGTCGCATTGAGTCCGATATCCACGGCGTCCGAGAGGTGGAGCGCGAAATCGACGCCCGCGCGTGCGCCGACCCCCATGCTCGTCTCGAGCTCGACGGACTCGGCGAGCACACTCTCGATGTCGGACACGTCCAGCGTGAGATCGCCGGTCGTGGGATCGATGAACTGCGTTGGATCTTGGTCTTCGAATCGGAACGGACGAATCGTCGTGTCGAGGTTCACGGCCGGCGAGAGCTCGCCCCAAGGCGTGATGGTGATGGCCTTCGCGGGAGACAGCGGAACACCGAGGCCGAACACGAGAGGGACGGAAAGATAGTTGCGCTCGCCACTCACGAGCGCCGTGGGCGCGCTACCCACGTAGAATCCCAGCGCGGCGCGGGGAAGCCCGTTCTCGAAGCGGGGCGCCAAGGGAAACGCGAACACCGCAGTGGCAGTGGCCGAGAGACCGTGTTGGAGGGGCGTGTCCTCACCTTCGTCGTGGCTCAAGTAGTGAATGCCGAACTGCGCGCTCAGCTTGCCGCTCGTGGCGCTGAAGTTTGCATTGTAGCCCACGAGATTGAACCCACCTCCGTCCATGAACCCATGTCGGTATTGGAGCTGCACGCTGGACGCCCGAGTATCCCAGGTGGAAACCACGACCGGATGCGTCCCGGACTTCGCCGCCGCGGGTGTGGTGATCGTGGATGCGAGGAACGACAGCGCAGCGAGCGAACCGTACTTGAGACCTGATTGCATTCGTTTCCCTTCGTTACCCTCTGATTGTCGGTGCGCGTCGATGGGGCCCAGTTCGGCAAAGAATGGATTTCGGGTTTTGCGACGCGCGATTCCTCGCCCCCGGCGACGTGCCGCCCGACGAACGTGTGCACGGGGCTTCGTCGGGCTCGATCGCTGCGTTCGCCGCGGTGACGACGAGAGGAGCCGTGATCTCCCGGGCGACGCTCATGACGAGAAGTCCCATCGAACTCTTCCGATCGGCAGCCATGCCCCACACCTGAAGGGCTTCGTGCTCGCGGAGCTCGAGACGAGAGCAACGGCGTCCGAAAACGCGTCGAATACGACGGAGCGCGCAGCTCCGCGACTGCCCGTCGTTCCGAAGGAGTCTCGTGGCGCAGGGCGACCGGGTCATGGAGAATCGGATGCCGAGCCCTCCGTGCGCTGCGCGAGCGAAGCGACGAACGGGACGCCGGCGCCCCGTTCGAGCAAAGGCCCCTCGGCTTCTCGCCAATCCGGCGGGACCGCGAGCCGGCCGACCACCCAGAGCGGGGCTCCGAACTCCCTCGACGTGGCGGGGCAGCGCGAGTCGCTCCTGGAGAACGATGCGAAAATGTCGCTGCGTCGAACGGGGGGACGGCCGCGCGCGTTGAGCTCGCCCGTGCCTTTGGAGCGCCGTTTGCGTGCCGTGGCCGAGAGGATGCTCCTCGTCCCCCTCCAGCAGCACGGGGAGCGCTCGTCGCGGAGCCGGTGGAAGAGCAGGTCACGCATTCTCGAACGGGTTCGGGCCAGTACGGGCCATGAACGGCCCGCTTCGGCCCCCGCGTAAGCCCTGGCCCGGGCTCGCGACTTGCCCAAATCCGGCCGAGCCTCGGGCTTTCGGGGTGCATCGGCGGCCGTCCGGACTACGCTCCGCCCGACGCCGCGTCGTGCGGCCGCCGACGATGCCCAGCTACCACCTCGTTACCTTCGGCTGTCAGATGAACCAGCACGACTCCGATCGCATCGGCGAAGTGCTGCACCGGGCCGGGTACGAGCCGCGGGATCGGCCCGAAGATGCGGATCTCGTGCTGCTCAACACGTGCTCCGTTCGCGAGAAGGCCGAGCAAAAGCTGCGCAGTGAGGTCGGGCGGCTGGCGCTGCTCAAGCGATCGCGGCCCGACCTCGTGATTGCCGTGGCGGGGTGCGTCGCGCAGCAGGAAGGGGAGCGCTTGCTCCGGCGGATGCCGGAAATCGACCTGATCGTCGGGCCGGACCGCATCCTGGATTTGCCGGAGGCCCTTTCGGAGATCGAAACGGGCGGGTTACCGGCGGTGCGCACCGGGTTCGACGTCGATGCGCCTCGTTTTCTCGAGGCTCGGCCCGAGCCGAACGGCGTTCGGCCGAGCGCGTTCGTGACCGTCATGAAGGGATGCAACGAGCGCTGCTCGTTCTGCATCGTCCCGTACACGCGTGGTCCGGAGCGGTATCGGCCCGCTGCCGCCATCGTCGACGAGGTCGAGCGGCTCGTATCGCTGGGCGTGCGCGAAGTGACGTTGCTCGGGCAAACCGTGAACAGCTATCGCGATCCCGAACGATCGCTCGAAGGCTCGCCCGAAGAAGGGGAGCCCTGGCAGCACACGCGCAAAGAGCGCGCCCGTGACGACGAGAGCGAGTTTTCCGCCTTGCTGCGTCGGATCGTGGCGCGCGTGCCCGGCCTGCAGCGGCTCCGCTACACCAGTCCCCACCCGCGCCACCTCACGCGCTCGCTGATTCGTGCCCACGCCGAGCTCGCGCCTCTCGCGCGGCACGTGCATTTGCCGGTTCAGTCCGGTAGCGACCGCGTGCTGCGGCGCATGATCCGCCGCTACTCCGTCGCGGAGTACGTCGAGCGCGTGGAGGCGCTGCGCCGTGCGGTGCCCGGCATCACGATTTCGACGGACGTCATCGTCGGCTTTCCGGGTGAGACCGAGAGCGACTTCGAGGCGACGCTCGCTCTCGTGCGTCAGGTCGAATTCTGTGGGCTTTTCGGGTTCAAGTACTCGCCGCGCCCGTTCACGCCGGCGTTACGGCTCGGGGATGACGTGCCCGAAGAAGAGAAGAGCGAGCGCCTGGCGCGGCTCTTCGAAGTGGCGGAGCAGCTGAAGCGCGAGCAGCTCAATCGTCGTGTCGGCTCGATCGAGTCGGTGCTCGTCGAAGGCACCGGAAAGCGCGGCGAGTTCACGGGACGCACGGAACGCAACGAGATCGTGCATTTCGAGTCACCGCGCGTCGATCCCACTGGGCACATCGTTCCCGTGCGGATCGAGCAGGCGTTCAACAATTCGCTCTTCGGAGTGCTGGTCGACGAGCGGGGGTTGCCTCCCCGCAGCACGCCGAAACCGAACGAGGAGCGTCCCCGCCGCGGGCTGCCGCTCGTCGCGGGCTGATCATGGCGGGCTCCTCGAGCGACACCCCCCTCGTTCGCCCGGTCTTCGGCAAGGCGCCGCGCCTCGGGGCGCGCGTTTACCTAGCGGAAACCGCGGTGGTGGTCGGCGACGTCGAGCTGGGGGAAGACGCGAGCGTCTGGTTCGGATCGGTGCTGCGCGGCGATGTGGGTTGGATCCGCGTGGGTGCCCGCTCCAACATTCAGGATGGGTCGATCGTGCACATGACGCGCGGGGTTTCGAACGCGTGGATCGAGGAGGACGTCACCATCGGTCACGGCGTCATCGTGCACGGAGCCCGCGTGCGCAGCGGGGCGCTCGTCGGCATGGGCTCGGTTCTCCTCGACGAAGTCGACGTTGGAGAACAGGCATGGGTCGCTGCCGGCTCCTTGCTCCCGCCGCGCATGCGCGTTCCGCCCCGGACACTCGTGAAGGGTCGGCCCGCCACGGTCGCGCGCGAGCTCACGCCGGAGGAGTGCCTGGAGGGTGCACGCCTGGCGGCCCACTACGTCGAGCTTGCACGCGCTCACGCCGCCGAGCGATCCCGCCCCTGACGGGCCGGGCCGCGCCCGAGCGCTCGATCGGGGGGGGGGTGGCCCCGGCGCTTCCGCGGCGCTTTGGGGCACTCCCGGGTGAGAGCTCGGGGCGTTCAGCCGCCGCCGACGAAGTGAACGATCTCGATCACGTCGCTTTGAGCGAGCGCCGTGGTCGCATGCTCCGCACGGGGCACCACGACTTGATTGCGTTCCACGGCGACGGGGCCCGAGGTGAGGCCGAGCAGCTCGATGAGGCCCCGCACCGTGGTGCCGTCCGGGACGTCGCGGAGCTCGCCGTTGACCGTAATCTGCATCTCGAATCGGCGAGAGCATAGCCGAGCACGGGGCCACCGGCGAGCGCCGCTTGCTCCGGCCCGGGGGCGCGATAAGAGACGAATGCCGTGAATCGGAGAAGCGCAAGGCGAGCTCCCGCGCTCTGCGCCGCCGCGCTTGCGCTGGCCGCGCTCCACTGTGACGCGCGTCGCGCCCGCTCCCCGAGCGCGGGTGCGGCCTCGGCGCTGTCTCCCTCTGCCGCTCCGGACGCGACGCGCCCCGAGCCTCGGCCCGCGCGGTCGGCGCCCGCCGCGGATCCGTTTGCCGAGCGCCGAGCCGAACGGGAGCACATGGTCCGCGCCACGATCGAAGCGGAGGGCATCGACGATGCTCGAGTGCTCGCTGCCATGCGGCGCGTCCCGCGCCACCGCTTCGTGCCCGAGAACGTGCGCGGCGCCGCCTACGCAGATCGCCCGTTGCCCATCGGTTGGGGACAGACCATCAGCCAGCCCTACATCGTCGCGGCGATGACGGCTGCTGCCGGTCCGAAGCCGACCGATCGCTGTCTCGAGATCGGCACCGGCAGCGGCTATCAGGCCGCAGTGCTCGCCGAGCTGTGCGCGCGCGTGTACAGCATCGAGTACCTCGAGCCCCTCGCGGCGTTCGCGCGCGAAAACCTCACGGCTCTCGGCTATTCCGTCGAGCTTCGCCACGGAGACGGGTACCGCGGTTGGCCCGAGGCGGCTCCGTTCGACGTCATCCTCGTGACCGCCGCTCCCGAACGGGTTCCCCAACCGCTTCTGGATCAGCTCGCCGTGGGCGGCCGGTTGGTGGTTCCCGTCGGGAGCCCGGGCGAGGTGCAGACGCTCGAGCTCTGGATCCGCAAGGCTTCGGGAGCTGGCGCCGAGAGTTTCGAGCGACGCACGCTCGCACGGGTTCGCTTCGTGCCGTTCCTCGGGGACGGAGCTCGCGGCGAGTAACGAAGGGAGCTTTCGAACGACTCGCACGGGCCTGCTTCGGGCCGTTGCAGGGGGCGAGCTCGACGGGCGGGGTAAAAAGAGCGCGCTCGGAGCGGAGTCGCGGCGCGTGGCGAACGTGCTCCAGCCCTCGCAGGCCATGCCCAGTCATCAATCTCTATAAGATCAATGAATACAACGAGTTAAAATATAGTCTCACAAGTGTTGGATTATTGATTCGGTTCCTGGGCCACAAAAAGCGCGACCCCTCGGGTTTTGCTCGAGGGGTCGCGTTCATCTCACTGATATCACTTGGTTTATTGACTCAGGTTGCTTCGTCGCCGGCGTCGCCACGCGAAGCCTGCGAGTGCGAGCAGCCCGAGCCCGAGGACGCCGTGGCTGGCGGCGGTTCCCGAGAACTGACACGAGGACCCCGAGGCCGCGCCGCGCCGCGGAGGAGGTGGTGGTGAAACGGTCGAGGTTCCCGGATTCCCACCCCCACCCGTTTGGGTGGGCGGGGGAAGCGACGGCGTGCCACCGGAGCCGGTGGGCGGCGTGATGATGATGTCCGGGCCCGAGCCGCCGGTTTCCGGGTCGCCAGCGCCTGGCACGGAGCCAAGCGGGGGATCCCCGCACTGACCGAGAACGCATTCGGCGTTACCCGGACACATGGCGCCTTCGCAGGCATCGCGGCAGGTGCCAGCCACGCAGACCTGGCCCTCGCCGCAGGTTTGCGTCTCGCAGCCGATGTCCACGCAGCGCCCATCGGGATGGCAGCGCTTGTCGTCTCCGCAGCCACGGCAGCTGCAGTTCTGTACGCAGATGCCGCGCTCGCAGACCTTGTTCCCCTCGCACGTCACGCCGGCACACAAATCGACGCACCGCCCGAGCTGGCACTCCTGCCCGAGGGGACACACGACGCCGTCGCAAGCGCCGCGGCACGTGCCGCCCACGCACACTTCGCCCTCGCCGCATTGCACGCCCTGACAGGCGACGTCGATGCAGAAGCCCGCGTCGTTGCACTGGAACCCGCCTGGACACATGAACTCGCCCGAGCGGCAGTTGGCAACGCACTTGCCCTGGAAGCAGTGGCGACCTTCGGGGCAGAGCCCCTCGCCGTCGTCCACCATGCCGTTGCAGTCGTTGTCGACGTTGTCGCAGCGTTCGGCCGTCGGCTGCACCGCGGGGCGGCACGCGGGCGGGCCGCCTCCGTCGGAACAATCGGTGAGCCCCGCGGCGCAGGCGCCCTGCAGACCCGTCTCGCACGGCTGTCCCGCCCCCTGGCAGGTGAGGCCCGTGACGAAGAAGACGAAGTCATTGAAGTCGCCGTCGTTCTGCCCACCGCCGCCGTTCTGAGCCGAACGCCAGCTCATCTGGCTCATCGGCAGGTCTTCGAAGGCGATGTAGAAGGCGTCCGGCGTGGCCGTCGATTGGTAGATCAGCGTCGTTACCCATGGCTCGCCGCTAGACGACTTGACGTTCAGCTCGGCCTGCGAAAACTTCGTCTGGCTGCAAAGCTGGCTCGAATCTCCGATCAGCGCGAAACCGACCAGCCCTCCCGCATACCGGGGATCGGTGCGGATGTTCTCGGCGCTGTAGGTGCGTGGCGTCCACCCGTGTTGCCCCGTCTGGGTGGTCTCCATCGTCGCGAGCGGACAAAAGTCGTTGTCCTGGCACCCGAGCCCCTGAGCGGCGTTTGTCGGATCCGCGGGCACGAGCACGTAGATTTCGTCGTTCCGCGGAGGGCTGCCGCTGGGATCCACGTTGTACCAGCCGAGCGCGACCTTACAGCCGCCGCCCCGCAACACGAGCTCGCCCGTGAAGCCGCACAGCGGGGAGAAAGCGCCGGGAGCGGTCTTGGCGTCCGCGACGGGATCCAGCATTTCGCCGCGGTACTTGAAAAGCCCTTCGAGGGTGATCGCGTCCTCCGGGAACCCGCGGGACGTGGCGATACCAATTTCCGTGCCGCTGGTAGCCTGCGGCATGACCTCGCCGGTGACCGGCTGCCTCACTTCTGCGGCGGCATTCGAGCCGATGCCGAGAATGCCGACGGTCAGAATTTTCGAAAGCCAACCGAAAGTCGGCCGTGACATGGGCGGGACCCTAACACGAACTCTTGCCTACGGATACGGGCCAACGTCCTCGAGTGTAATCGTTTCTTCGACGCCGAGCATCAGATTCAGGTTCTGAATGGCTTGACCGGCGCCGCCTTTGACGAGGTTGTCCAAACATGAGAACGCGGTAACGGTCCGCGTTCCCGCCGCGCTGCGTCCGACGACGACGCCCACTTCGGCGAAATTCGACCCGCTCACGGCCACGACTTCCGGCAAGCGCGCCCGGGGGACGCGCACGAACGGTTCGGAGTCGTAGGCTTCACGCACACATGCGTGGATATCGTCGTCGCCGATATCGGAAGGAACGTTGACGAACGCGGTCACGAAGATGCCGCGTGCGAGCGGTGCCGAAACGGGAACGAACGCGAGCGTGAGGTCGCGCGCCCCCGCCGTACGGAGCAGCTCCTCGATTTCCGGCGTGTGCTGGTGAACGAGCGGTTTGTACGTGCGCAGATTTCCGGCGCGCACTGGATGATGGGTCGTCGCCGACGGCACCACGCCGCTTCCACTCGACCCGGTGATTCCGACGCACTCGACGGGCCCGGTGAGCCACCCCGCGCGTGCGAACGGCAAGAGCGCGAGCTCGATCGCGGTGGCGAAGCACCCCGGTGAAGCGACCAGGTCGCTCTCGCGAATGCGCTGCCGATTGAGCTCGGGCAAGCCGTACACGAAACGCTCGAGCAAGTCGGGCCGCGGGTGGGGAGCGCCGTAGAAGCGTTCGTACGCCGCGGGGTTCTGCAGGCGGAACGCGCCGGACATGTCGATGACCTTGATGCCGGCGGCGAGAGCGGCGTCCATCACTGCGATGCTCGCGTCCTGTGGCAAGCCCATGAGCACGACGTCCACGCCTTCCACCGCGCGCTCGGGGGGTGGGTTTTCGAAGCGCAACGACGTCCGCCCTTCCAGGTGCGGCAGCGCGGACGCGAGCGGCTCGCCCA
Source organism: Pseudomonadota bacterium (assembly GCA_003242355.1). Classification (GTDB taxonomy): domain Bacteria; phylum Myxococcota_A; class Polyangia; order Polyangiales; family Polyangiaceae; genus PMG-095. The sequence continues at coordinate 1,859 of QGUH01000009.1, read as the reverse complement.
CGTGATCCGCCGCACACACGCGGACGAGCTCGACCTCGGGATGCACGAGGAGGTGACGCACGAGCTCGGCGCCGGCGAATCCCGAACCACCGAGCACGGCGGCCTTGAAACGTTTGGCCATCGTGCGATTTTACCGCGCGATCTCAGTCGCCGCCGCTCAGCGTGATCGGGATGTACAGGGTGCGCACCTGGGTCATGGCACCGCGGCGCGTGTACCCGGCGAGCCCGTAGAGCACGTTCCACCAGTGCCCATCGGGCGTCTCTCCGTAGGAGAAGAGGGGGAAGACGTGAATCTCCCAGTCACGCCCGCCGTACACCTTCGATTCGTGGTAATATACGTTTCCCACGAGCTGCGACACCGAATCGCGGTCCGCGAAACGGAAGAACAGCGGCAACGCGATGGTCGTGCGCGAGTCGGGGCTCGCGAAATCCCAGAAGAAGGGAGCAATCACCGTGTGGGTGTCCGCGGCGTTGCGCCCGAAGTGAACGAGCGGATAGATGCTCGTCGACCAACCACGCAGGCTGCTCGAGTGACGGACGAGGGGAGTCACCCACGTCGTATCGCTGATTCCGAAGCGCTCGAAGCGCCCGTAGAACGGGAAGACGGCGAAGCTCGATTCGCGCGGGCTCGTGCGCGAATAGAAGAACGGGAACAGCATCGTCTGATCGAGCCCCACGTCCGGATCCCGGTAGCGCCAGAAGAGGGGCGTGATCATGTCGAGCGACGTCCGCCCACGGTGACGGGCGTAACCCCAGGTCACGAACGTGCTGTCGCCCTCCGCTCCGCGTCGCAGCAAGAACAACGGATTGACGAGCAGGGACGATTCTTCGTCGTGTCCGTAGTGAAAGAACGGAAACAGCGTCGTGTGGCGCTCGCGAGGCCCCCAAAGGCTGTAGTAGAACGGAAAAACGTGGAGCGCGTCGCGCGTCGGCGTGTGTCGGCGGTAGTACGGTCCCCACACGTTCACCCACGAAAGGTCGCGCTCCGAATAGCGGTAATAGTGGAGAAGCGGCGGGATGACTTCGTATTTGGACTCGACGTTCTGTCCGTAGAAGTAAAACGGCGCGACACCGAAATCGATGTCTTCGGCCGTGCGCGCGTCGCAGCTCGGTCCACCTTTCCACGAGCAGAAGAGCGGTCCCACGAGGTTGAAGCCACCCTCGGCGTCGTTGTTCAGGTACGTGAGCAACGGCGGAACGATCGTGTAGCCGCCGCCCTTGCGCCGCCCCGTGAAGAACAGTGGCGCAAGCCAGTTGTCGTTCTCGTCCGGCGCTTCGCGGTGCACGAACGGGCCGACGATGGTCGTGTGATCGTCGGTAATCCGATTCTTGAGATCCCAAAAGATGGGAAACAGGACGTCGTCGGCGCGTTCGGCGCTGCGCCGGTTGTAGTAGAGGCCACCGAAGAGCGACGCTCGGTCCGGAACGTTCGCGTCCGTGCGCGAGGGCTGAACGCGCTCCGCCCACACCGGGAAGGCGAGGCGGAAGCGATAACGACCACTCCGCTGCTCGTAGTACGGCCCATAGAACCGGTGCTCGGTGCGCGGCTCGCGTCCGAGCTCGAGCGAGTCCGGCGGGAGATCACTGCCGATCCGAGCGCGAATTTCCGGGCTTATCTCGAGCGGCTCCGTTGGCAACATCGGCTCGCTGCCCGGAGCCACGATCTGCTCGCTCGCGCCCGGGGCCGCGTGCAGCTCCGGGGTGTCCGGCGACGCCTTGGATTTCGGGGGAGCGCTCCGTGCCGGGGGTCCGGAAGGAAAAGGGTCCCCGCCGAAGGGATCCTGGCCGTTGCGGACTTTGCGGCCGGCAGGGATCCCGGCAACCCGCCAGACGGGGGGCCCACCCCCCCCCGGGACAAA
>QGUH01000609.1 GCA_003242355.1 Pseudomonadota bacterium | reverse complement strand
TGATCACGCGCCCCACGAGATTTTCCCTTTCCTTTTTGGCGGGAGGGTTAGAGTTGTATAAGAGACAGGCGCGTGACCGTGATCGACGGCGCCGGGCAGGAAGTGCAAAAGACCGTGACGTTCCCGGTGGCGCAAGGCTCGGCGCGGCTCACCGTCGTTCCCGAAGGCACCGAGCTCGTGCCCGACGTGGAGAACGAGCTCTGGCTGTTCGCCACCGATCCGTTGGGCAGCCCCGTCGCGAACGTGGACGTGGAGCTGACCACGCCCAACGGAGAGGTGCTCGAGGCCCGCACCGATGCGCACGGCCAGGCAGAGGTCGTCTACACGCCGTCGGACGGCGACACGGGCGCGTTCCAGGCGCGGTTCACGACGCCGGACGGCGAGACCCTCACGCAGGCGTTCGCGTTCCCGCGCCGCGCGGGGGGCGAGCACGTCATCGTGCGCACCGACAAGGCGGTGTACGAAACCGGAGACACCGTCGACGTCGAAATCGTCGCCAGCAGCCCCTCGGGCAACGTTTACGTCGATTGGCTGAACGACGGCCAGGCCGTCGACATGCGCACGCTCGAGGTGGACGACGGCCGCGCGCGCTTCACGATGGAGCTCGACACGACGCTCGCGGGCGACAACCGCATCGAGGCGTACGTCGTCGACGAAGACGGCAATCTCTCGCGCGCGGGGCGCACGATCTTCGTGCGCACGGACTCGGGGCTGCAGATCGACGTCACGCCGGATCGCGCGACCTACGCTCCCGGTGACACGGCCCGCGTGACCTTCCGCGTGACGGACGAGGAGGGAGCGCCGCGCGCGGCGGCGCTGGGCGTGCAAGTCGTCGATCAGGCGGTGTTCGGGCTCGTCGACGCGAAGCCGGGCTTGCTCCGCACGTATTTCGAGCTCAACGACGCGTTCGCGCGGCCCAGCTACGAGATTCACGGAATGTCCGCGGACGTCTCGCGCCTCTTCTTCGTGGACACGGCCTCGAAGGACGCCGAGGCCCGCGAAGCCGCCCAGCGCACCTCGGCCGGCGTGCTCGCGGCGCTCGGGCGTGGGCCGCTCATGGGGCTCTGGCGACGGAGCCACACCGACGTCGAGAGCAAGGTCCGCGAGCGGCTCCAGCCGTATTACCAGCAAGCCGCCACGGACCTCGCAGGGCCCCTTGGCCTCGGCGTGCAAGCGGCCATCGACGCGCTCGCGCGCGAGGGATGCACGCCCGAGCGCTCGTGCGGTGTGCCGGGAGGGTTCCACGAGAAGCTGCTGAGCCGAGTTCGCGACGGCGTTCAACTCGCCGACTACTGGGGCGAGCCGTGGGAGATCCTCACCGTCGCCATCTGGTCACGCACGGCCACGTTGCGCTCGAACGGCCCCGACGAGACGCCGAACACCGCGGACGACGGATCCATCACGGTTTCGCTGCCCGAGCTCAAAGGGCTCCCCGTCGGCACTCCCGGTGTGGGAGCCGGGGCGGGCGGAGCTGCCGCCGTGCCAGGGGGAGGGGGGCTTCTCGGCCCGGACTCGGGTGTTCCGAATCCCGAAGCTCCGACGGTGGAGGACGACTCGGGCAGCGGCGGCCCGGGCGAGCCGCGCGTTCGCCGCGACTTCCCGGAGACGCTGTTCGTGGCGCCGTCCGTGATCACCGACGGCAGTGGAACCGCCGAGCTCGAAATCCCGCTCGCCGACAGCATCACCGAGTGGCGCGTGACCACGCTCGCCCACACCACCGACGGCAGGCTCGGCGGCAGCGAGAGCGGCATCACGGTGTTCCAGGACTTCTTCGTGGACGTCGCGTTTCCCGCCGAGCTCACGCGCGGCGACGAGGTCACGTTCCCCATCGCCGTCTACAACTACCTCGACGAGCCGCAATCCGTGTCCCTCCAGCTCGAGCCCGCCGACTGGTACACCCCGCTCGGCGAGACCAGCGCCACGATCGAGCTCGAGCCGGGACAGGTCGCGGGCATCGGGTTCCCCGTGCGCGTCGAACGCGTCGGCCTGCGCGCGCTCACCGTACGCGCCTACGGCAGCGAGCGCTCGGACGCCGTCGAGCGGAGCGTCCGCGTCGTCCCCGACGGCAAAGCCATTCCGCGCGTTGCTTCCGGCGCGCTCGCGCCGGGCGCGATCGACCTTCCCGTCGAGTTCCCCGAGGACGCCGTCCCGGGATCGGCGCAGCTCTATCTCGACATCTTCCCGGCGTTCCTGTCCCAGGTCGTTTCGGGCATGGACAGCATCCTGCGCACGCCGACCGGCTGCTTCGAGCAGACCACGTCGAGCGCCTGGCCCAACGTGCTCGTGACGGATTACATGCGCCAAACCGGGCAGATTACTCCCGAGATCGAGCTCAAGGCGGAAGCGCTGATGAGCGCCGGCTACCAGCGCCTGCTCACCTTCGAGCACCCGGGCGGCGGCTTCTCCTGGTTCGGCACGCAGGATCCCGAGCCCTACCTCTCCGTCACCGCGTTCGGCGTGATGGAGTTCGCCGACATGGCCCGCGTGCATCCGGTCGACGAAGCGATGATCGCCCGCACCGTGCAGTGGCTGGTGAATCAGCAGCAGGGCGATGGCTCGTGGCCCGGTGATCGCTCCGAGTTCTTCTCGTTCCACACGAGCCTCGTGCGCAACACCGCGTTCGTCGCGTGGGCGCTCGCCAGCGCGGGTTATCGAGGCCCGGCAATCGAATCGGGCCTGCGTTTCGTCGAACGAAACCTGAGCCTCGACGAAGACGCGTACACGCTCGCCATCGTGGCCAACGCGCTCGCGTTCGGCGCACCGTCGCATCCGCTCCTCGCCGACGTGATCGAGGCGCTCTCGGACAAGGCACAGCGCGATGGAAAGAAGGTGTTCTGGGACACTGCCGGCACGCAGACCAACTTCTACGGATACGGCAACGACGCTGCCGTCAGCGCCACCGCCCTGGTAGTGCACGCCCTCATCCAGACCGGCGGCTACGCCGATCTCGTCAAGGCGGGCCTCGAGTACCTCTTGGGCAGCAAGGACGCGAACGGCAACTTCGGCTCCACGCAAGCCACGATTTGGTCCCTGCGCGCGCTCACCGCGGCCGCACGCAAGGGCACCGACGGCGCCATCGGCACCGCCCGGATCTTCGTCGACGACGAGCTCGCACAAACCGTCGAGCTTACCGAAGATCGCGCCGACGTCATGACTCGCGTCGACCTCTCCCAATCGGCCACCACTGGCGAGCACACCGTGCGCATCGCCTTCGAGGGCGAGGGCCAGCTCAGCTACAGCCTCGTCGCGAGCCACCACGTCCCCTGGGCCCTCGACGACGCCGAGCCCAAGGGCCCCCTCTCCATCGACGTGACGTACGACAAGGAATCGCTCCGCGTGGACGAAACCGTCACCGCGACCGTCACCGTCTCCAACAACACCACCGCGACGCAAAACATGGTCCTCCTCACCCTCGGAGTTCCCCCCGGCTTCGAGGTTGCCACGGAGGACTTGGTTGCGAGCCGCTCCGCCGGCAAGCTCTCGAACTTCGAGCTCACTGGGCGCCAGCTCATTCTGTACATCACCGAAATACCCGCCGAAGCGACGCAGACGTACACCTATCGCCTCCGTGCGACCCTGCCCGTCCAGGCTTCCGACGGCGGCGCCGTGGCGCAGCTCTACTACGAGCCCTCGGTGAAGGTGGAGAGGGGGGGCGGGTTTTTGCCTTCAGA
>QGUH01000608.1 GCA_003242355.1 Pseudomonadota bacterium | reverse complement strand
CCCGGGCACTGGTCTAGGTCTGGGGGCCGGGGGGGGGCGAGGAGAACCGCCGGGGTGGGCCAGGTCAACCGCGACATCAAGGGAAACAGGACGGCGCTGGATATACCCGGCTTCGTGGTCCAGGTGCCGAAAGACGTGGTGTGGCGCGCCGGAGAAACGCTGCAAGAGCTCCTGCGCGCCGGGGACAACACCGATCTTTGCGTGCCGCCGACTTTCGATTGGGGACGGCAGCGCTTCACCCCGGAAATGGCCGCGACCTGCCAGCGACGGCTGGCGGCGGCCGCACAGGTCAGCGGGAGCTCTGCCAATCCAGAGTGAGCCCGCCGACGGAAAGCAAGGGGCGGGCATGCACGAACGGCCCGGCATGCCCGCCGGAGCTCACGCTCAGCTGCCGGTCCACTCCTTCTCGGCTTCGAGATCGTAGCCGCCGATCACCTCGGGCTCGGGCTCGCCCTTGTTCGACTGCGGGATGTAAGCGAACGCAACCCTCTTGTACGTGATCGAAATCGTCTCCATCGGAAGGGAGCCGCCGGAGCTTCCGTTCGAGGTGACGTTCGTGATCATCGCGTCCTGGAGCGTGACCTTGAGGTACGGCATCTGCTCGCCGCCCGCCTTGCGTGCGGTCAACAACACCTGCTGGATGTGCGTCCCCAGGCAGCACATCTTGTAGAGCACAGGGGAGGACTTATCCATGACCTTCGTGATCGTGAGCTCGCTCATGGTGACGCGCCCGGACCCGGATCCACCGCCCACACTGCTCGTGCCCAGCTGATTCGCGGCCCAACTCCAGCTCTCGACCTGGATTTCGTTCTCGTGCCCTTCGGCCTTGGACTCCCCTTGGATGTCATCGATCTTCAGAAAAATGTCGGCGGACATGGATTCTCTCCTTCATCGACGTCGATTCCGATCGCCGTCCTTCTGCCGTTTGCGTCCAACTGGATCTTGCTGAACCTCACCCACGAGGCCCACACACCGTATGGTTCGATAGCAGAGTTCTCCGTGCCGGACAAGGCTCCCGATCGGCGCGGAGATGCGCTGCCAGTGGGTTTCGAGGTTGACGCTCGCGCAAATCGCTTCCTCGTTTCCGACCGCTATCCGCGCGGCAAGGCGCGGTCAAGGAACAACGCGCGGTTCGATTCGCTCGGCCCCGCGCCCGTTCCGGTGGGCGAGCGCCACCTGTTCGAATACCTATGACCCCGCTCGCTTTTCGGCGTCGCCGAAGCGTGCCGCTCCCGCTGGGAGGCGGCCGCGCCTCGTGTATATGATGGCGCTCCCATGGAGCGCGTCTCGATTGCCGTGGCACTGGCCGTCGCACTGAGCGCGTGCGGCTCGGGAGCGCCGCCGCCACCGCCCGCAGCACCCAAGCCGTGCGATCCCGTGCAGCCGACGCTCGCCATCACGGCGAGCGAACGGAGCAATGCGAGCTCCGCCGAACCGGGGCGTCCGGTGCAAGTGCGCGTCTACCAACTCAAGAACGATGCGCGTTTGCGCGCGGCAAGCTTCGAAGAGATCTGGCAAAACGACGCGGCGGTGCTCGAAGGCGATCTCGTAGCCGTCGAAGAGCACACGGTTTTCCCGGGGCAGACCGCGACGGTTCCCGTTTCTCCGAGACCGGAAGCAACGACTTTGGCGCTCGTCGCGCTCTTCCGCGAGCCGCAAGGGAAGGATTGGTTCATCACCTACGAGCTCGCTCCCCCCCGCACGGAACCGCCGTGTCCGAAGAAGGACGTTCAGATTCCGGTGTTCCTGGATCGGATGCAGATTCAGGACGGTACCGGGCGCTAGCTCGGGAACGAGAGCAAGGGACATGCCGTACAAACCGCTTTGGACCGAAGGTCTGCTGGTCAGCCAGCACCACTTCCAACAGCAAGACCGCTATCACGAGCGCCTCTTGCACGAGCGGTTGCAGGCCATCACCCACTACGACTGGGGGATCACCGAGCTCGAGATCGACGAGCGTGGATTTTCCGCGGGTCAGTTTCGTCTGAAACGGTTCGCTGCGATTTGGCCCGACGGCGCGAGCATCGTCTGCGGCGAGGGAACGGGAATTCCCGCGCCGCCGCCGCGTCCCTTGCCGCCGGATGCCGTGCGGCTCGAGGTGTACATCGGGCTCGCGCACGAATCCGATGGGCCGCTCGTTGCGCAGGACGGGGCGAGCGCGCGGCGATTCTCGCGCGAAATGCGCTCCGTGGTCGACGTGAACACCGGCGTGTCCGCGCAGGAGCTCGAGTGGGCGCAGCCGAACTTGCAGACGCTGTTCGGGGGAGAGCGCATGGAGGGCTTCTCCACCATCCGCGTCGCCGAGCTGCTCCGGCAAGAGAACGGGCAGTTCCAGGTTCTCGACACGCGCATCCCTCCGGTTCTGCATTTGCGCGCTGCGCCGTTTCTGGAAAGCGGCGTGCGGCGCGTGCTCGCCAACATCGTCGCGCGGCAGCAACAGCTCGCCGGCGAACGGCGCCAGCGGCAAGCGAGCAGCATCGAGTTCCACGTCAGCGAGTCGCGGCGATTCTGGCTGCTTCACACGTTGAACGGTGCGATCCCCGTTCTCAATCACCTGCTCGACACGCCGCGGGTGCACCCGGAGGAGGCGTACGTTGCGCTCGCGAGCCTCGCCGGGATGCTCTCGACGTTCGCACCGGACGCGGATCCGTCCGAGCTGCCCAAATTCAACTACCTCGAGCTCGGTGAATGCTTCGAGACGCTGTTCGCCACCGTGCTGCGCCTGTTGCCGGGCGGCATCGAGCAGACGTACGTCGAGATCCCGCTCGAGCACCGTCCGGATGGGATGTTCATCGGGCGCATCCCGGACCCCAAGCTCGTGACGCACGAGCTGTTCGTCGCGGTCAAGTCGTCGTTGCCCGAGGCGATGGTGCGCGAGCGCGTGCCGGCCGTGCTCAAGATGGCGGGTTGGAATCAGATTTACGACATCGTCAAGCAGGCCCGGCACGGGGTTCGCGTGGGCATCGAGTGGAACCCGTCGGGCGCGCTGCCCGTCAAGCCGGGCGTGTGTTTCTTCCGAGTGCGCCGCGAAGGGACGTATTGGGACGAGATCGCGAAATCCCAGACGGTGGCCCTCTACTTGCCGGTGGACGGGGACTGGTCCGGCTCCTCGATTGCCCTCTACGCGGTGCCCCCCGAGCACCGGTGATTTTCGGATGCTTCGTGCTCTCGGACTCTGCCGCGCGCCATGAGTGATCGGATGTATTGGGTGTGCGCCGACGTGCTGATGCTCGCGGTGCAACTTCCCGGAGCGCCGCAGCTTCCGCCGCCCGCGGAGCTCCGTCAGCGGCTGCTCACGGCGCTCGACGCCATGGTGGGGCGCGGGCGCGCGGCAGGGGTGTCGGACGCGGATCTCGCCGAGGCGCGCTACGCGCTCGTCGCGTTCATCGACGAGCAGATCCTGAAGTCGAACTGGGCGGGACGGAACGAATGGATGGGGCAGCCCCTGCAGCTGCTCCTCTATCAACAGTTCACGGCGGGCGAGAACTTCTTCGTCCGGCTCCGGGCACTGCTCCAGGAGGGGCGGCGCCTCGACGCGCTGCACGCGTACTACTTGTGCCTCGTGCTCGGGTTTCGCGGCGCCTACGAGCGGAGCGGCGATCACCAAGCGCTCGCCTGGTTCCTGGAGGCGACGCGAAACCCGAGCACGAGGCACAAGTAGTACGCGTGCAG
>QGUH01000607.1 GCA_003242355.1 Pseudomonadota bacterium | reverse complement strand
CGGATTTAAGTCGGTTTTGTGGGGTCCGGAAATTTTTAAAAGGGCCCGCGTCCTGCAGAGCTCGCTGCCGACGTTCCAGACGATCCCCGTGGTCACGGCGCGTCCCGCGCGGATCGCACCTCCCGAGAAGACCGCGGAGAGCCCCGAGAGCGAGACGCCGAAAGACAAACGAAAGGAACCGTCGCGCAAGGCCGCGCCGCCTTCGGCAGGTCGTCAAAAGCCCCGCGCCGATCGCGCCCAGCGCCCGCAGCAGGCCCAGTCCGAGCCCGAGCCGCGCATGCAACGCACGGGCACGTCGCGCATCGCCGGCTCGGACAACGCCTACGATCCGCTGAACCCGAACCTCTGAGCCAACGGTCGAACCGACGAGGGTTCGGAGTGTCGCAGCGGGGCCTCCGCCCGAGCGAGCCCTCCGTCCGACGGCGTTTCCCGCGGATTCGGCGCGTCCCTGACCGTTCGTCGCTCTAGAGCGCGCTGGCTTCGCGGGCGAGCGCGCCTGCCTTCGAGGGGGACGCGTCGTGATCGAGCGGGCGGAAGCTCGCGCCGTGATCGGTCGAGACGAGCAAGGGATACGGCGCGTCCGGAGAGCGCGCCGCGCCGTAGAGCAAGAGGCGCGACCCGATCGCGAGGAGCTCGACGGGCACCGTGTCGCGGAAGGCACGGCTCGCGTCTTCGCCGGAATCGAACGCCACCGTTGGCGGCGTCCAGCTCCGCCCATCGTCGCGCGACGAAATCACGCGCACGATGCCCGCGTGCGCCACGGCGATCACCGTGGTGCCCGCGACCCGCGCCACGTCGAGGTCGCTCGCGACGAGCGGCGTGAACGGCGGTGTGGCAGGAAGCTTCAACGGCTGACACCGACCCTCCGTGCGACAGAGCGTCACGTCGACCGTCGGTGCGCCGTCCCGACGAGCCGCCAGCACCAAGCCCCGTGCATCGCACGCCGCCGCGAGCAGCGTGTGCGGACCCTCGACGGCGAGCTCCGTTCGCGGCGGACGCGTCGCCTCGCTCACGGTGACGAACAACGAGCCATCTTCTCCCGAGCCGAGCTCGAACGAGCGCCGATCGTCGTCCCCCGAGCAGTTGCCCGCACGCTCGCGCGCCTCTTCGGTGAGCGCCGCACGTCGGAACGAGACGCCCCCATCGTGGCTGTGGAAGATTTCCGCAGTCGGGCCCGCGCCGAGCGCAACGGTCACGCGACGTCCCACGCTCCACGCCGTTTCGAGCCGACCACGCGCCGGCTCGAGCCCACTGCCCTCGCTCGGCCGTGGCGGCGGAAGCGGATGGATGGCGTGCTTCGCGGAAGGCGATGGACGGAGCAGCGCCGCATACCCACCGCGAACGAACGGACCGGCTGCTTGCACGAGCGCGATGAGCCGCTCGGGCCCAGCCTCGAGCGCCGCGAGCGACGTCGTGCTTCCCTGCTCGGGCAGCCCGTACTCCGCGAACGCGCGCGCGGGCAGCGTGTGGGCGCGTTCGGCCTGGGGGGACTGAGTCACCTCCCGGGCCTTTTGGACGCAGCGAGCGAACGGCGCCTCGTGCGGGGGCGAGGCGACCAGGCGGCGTCGGATCAGCGTGCGGAAAAGCGCGGGATCGTCACGCAGCGCCTGCGCGCCGCTCGGACCCGCCATGCACAGAGCGTAATCCGCCAACGCGCCGCCGAGGGTATGGGCCTGCCACGCCGCCTGAGCGCGCGGAACCGCCCACACTGCCGCGCCAGCGAGAAGCCCCGCGCCGAGCACGTAGCGCAAGCGAATCGGAGGAACCCAACGCGGCACCGGCGGTGCCGGCGGCGTGGTCACGACCCGGTGTTGCGGGCGCAGCGGTCGCTGCGGCCGCAGCGGTTGCTGTGGAGAAGCCTTCGGGAGCGCCACGCGCGCACGCTACTCGACGCAGCGCGAATGGCCCACAAATCCGGGGATTTCCGGCCGGGCGGGCGCCTTACAGCATGCCGCCGCGCTGCTGCTCGTCGGCCTTCAGGCGCTTGCGCCGACGACGCGCGGCTTCGCTCATCTTCTTCCGCCGCTTCACCGACGGCTTCATGTAGTGGCGACGCCGCTTGAGCTCACGGAGGATGCCCTCCGCGGCCATTTTGCGCTTCAGATGCTTGATCGCGCGCTCGATGCCCTTGTCACCGACCTGGACCTCGAGCGGCTTGCACGTCACGGATTCACTGGGATTCGGCAAGGGACAGCGCATCTGACACAAAGCGGCCCGCGGGGCAAGCCCCTACGAGAGAGGACCTCGAGCGACAAACCCTACGAAACGAGGCTAGAACGCCAGTCGGTCGAACCGATCGGCGCTCTAGTGAGGCGAGAGGCAACGGCCGTGACGGGCCGCGGGGCATTCCGGCGCACTCGGGAAGCCTCGGGACGACGCGGCCGGCAGAGCCGGACTGCCGGAAACCCACGTCGTGCTCGGGCGGGAATCCCACGAAGGGGGCCCACGCCCGGTGTTGGGCACACTCTTCGCACTGCGCAATGCCGATGCCGCTCCCCCTTCTTGCCGCCCGCGCTGGCGGTCGGGTCTCGGGGACTGGTCGCCCGAAGAGGGCTCAGGCGACGCGATGACGTACGACGTCGTGATCCTGGGGGGTGGCCCGGCGGGACTTTCGGCCGCCCAAGTGGCCGCGCGCAACGGGCTGTGCACGCTCCTCGTGGACCGTCATACCCTGCCCGCTGACGAGCCGTCCGGAGAAGGGCTTTTCCCAATGGCGGTGACGCGGCTCGCGCGCCTCGGCATTTCCCGCTCGGACTTGCTCCGTTTCGGGCGCACCTTCTCCACGGTTCGATTCGTGTGCGAGAGCGGCGACCGCATCGACGCACGGCTCGCAGAAGGACCCGGCATCGCGCTCTCGCGCTGGCAACTCTCCGCGCTGCTCTTGTCGCGCGCGCGCCGGCAACCGCTGCTGCACGTGCGCGAGGGCGTTCCGGCGCGCGTCGAGCAGTCGCGCCAGGGCCGCGCGACCGTGATCGTCGGGGGCGCGACGCTCACTCCCCCGCTCGTCATCGCCGCCGAGGGCGCATATCCCGGCACGCGCCGCGCGAGCGCCGAGCCGCGCCCCGATGCACGCCACGCCGTCCGTCAGCAATTCGCGACGCGCCTCTTCTCCGAGCACGTCGAAGTGCATTTTTGCGACGGCGCCCGGGCGTTCGTCGTCCCGCTCGCCGACGATCGCGTCGAAATCACGTGCATCTGGGATCGAGCGCGACCGGTCCGGGTCGGCGATCTCGACATCGTCGACTTCCTGAAGGGCTTCCCTTCGCTCGGGAGCCGCATTGCGAAAGCGCGGCCGCTCGGCCGTGTTCGGGGCGTCCGATCGCTCGTGCCCACGGCGGGCCCGGTGGTGCACACGGGGCTCTTGGAGCTCGACGCGAGCCACGCTCTCGATCCCCTCACGGGCGAGAGCATCGCCATCGCGCTCGCTCGAGCCCTGCTGCTCGAGACCACGGTGATTCCCGAGCTGCTCGTGCTGCGCGCCGGACGTCAGCTCGGCCGCTCGAAGATGCGCGCCTACCTGCGCGCCGTGCACCGCGTGGAGCGCTTCCAGCGGGGCGTTTCGCGGTCCTTCGCCCCCTTGAACCGTTTCCCCGCGACCCGCCTTCGACTCTTCCCGCCTTTGTCGCGCAACCGGCTCCTCGTCCAGAACTTCTTGTCGGTTCACAAATCGCCG
>QGUH01000606.1 GCA_003242355.1 Pseudomonadota bacterium | reverse complement strand
CAGTAACGGCGGCAGCGGCGGCACCCCCATGGGCGGCGCGAGCGGACAAGGCGCGACATCGAGCGGCGGCAGCGGCGGCATGGCAACCGGCGGCGAGGGCGGCATGCCGACGAGCGGCGGAAGCAGCAGTGGCGGCGGCGGCGCGGGAGGCGCGTCGGGCATGGCAGGAATGGCAGGGAACGACGGTGGCGGCGGCGTGTCCGGGATGGGCGGCGCCGGCGGCATGGGCGGCAACGGAGGCTCGGCCGGCGCAGATCCCGATCGCTGCGACATCGCCAATTACGATCCGAAGAATCCACCCGAGATGCTGCCGCTCACGGGTCAGCTCGGGACGCACGACCCGGTGCTCATCGCTGCACACGATCGCTACTATCTCTTCCAGACGGGGGGCAATCAGGGCCTCAACACGAAGACGTCCTCGGACATGCTCGCCTGGCAAGATGGTCCGACGATCCTCGCGCCGAATCCGTCGTGGATTGCCCAGCACGTTCAGGGCGTGATGAACCTCTGGGCCCCGGACATCTCCCATTTCAACGGCAAGTATCACCTCTATTACTCGGCCTCCACGTTCGGCAGCAATCACTCGTGCATCGGCCACGCGACGCGCACCGCGCTCGATTCGGGCAATTGGGAAGATCACGGTCCGGTGATTTGCTCGAACGAGCCGGGTCCGGATGACTGGAACGCGATCGATCCCAACGTCGCCTTCGACGAAGACGGCACGCCCTGGCTTTCGTTCGGCAGCTTCTGGGGCGGGCTCAAGATGATCCGCCTCGACCAGAATGGCGCGCGCGCCGACCAAATGCTCCATTCGATCGCCGCGCGCCCGGACGCTGAGGGCGCGCTCGAAGCGCCGTTCATCGTGCGCCGCTGCGGCTATTACTACCTGTTCGTCTCGTTCGACAGCTGCTGCCGGGGCACGGACAGCACTTACAAGATCATGGTCGGGCGCTCGACCTCCATCACGGGCCCCTACGTCGACAAAGAGGGCACGCCCATGATGCAAGGCGGTGGGACGCTACTCCTCGCGGGCGACCGCGTTCGCTACGCGGCGGTCGGGCACAACGCCGTCGTGTTCATCGACGACAAGGCGTACAACGTCTATCACGCCTACTCCCAGCAAAACGGCAACCCCATCCTGCGCATCGCCGAGCTCGTCTGGGACGAGGAGGGCTGGCCGATTTCGGCAGGTCCCTAGGCTTTTCCTCCGACCTCTTTTCCTCGAGGTCGCGTGGGTCTTCATCGACCTCGAACACCCCGTGACCGCGCACGCGTCGACTTCCCGGTAACGTGCCCGGAGACGTGCGGAGCCCGCCCACGACGGTCGCGGTCGGTCACCCCGCCCACGGCGGGTCGTACGCCCACAGGCTCGGGCCGGTGTTGGGACCGCACGGACCCGACCAGGGATCGGCGAGTTCGTAGAACCCGGTCCCCCACACTTCGAAATGGAGGTGGGGCCCGGTGGAGTTTCCAGCGCTCGCCGCCTCGGCGATCTTCTGTCCGCGCCGGACGACGTCGCCGGGTTGAACGAGCACGGAGCCTTTCTTCAAATGGTCGTAGCGCGTGGCAAAGACGCCCGGCACGCCTTCGTGCCGAATGACGATGACGTTGCCGCCCGCGAAGCACCAAAAGCACCCTTCTTCACCGGTGCCACAGTACGGGCCGATGGGCGTGCACACCGTGGTGCCGGTGGTCGCGCCGGGCACGTAGGCGGGCGGGTTCTGGCAATCGGGCTCGTTCGCATTCGGGCACTGATCGTACTTGCCGTCCCAAGCGAACAACACCACGCCATCGGCGGCCGCGCGCACGGCGGTGCCTTCTGCCTGCGCGGCGAACGTAATGCCGATGTCCGTGCCCTGATGACCGAGGTACCCCGGCTCGCCGCAGTCGTGAGCCTTCCCATCTTCGTCGAAGTCGGGATACCCGAGGTTGACGCACGTCTCACCGGGAATGCAGTCGATGGGCCAGGAGAGGCCCAGAGGCTCGTCATCGGGGGCGCCACTCGCCCCCGCTTCGCCAGCGCCGTCGTGCCCGGCGGCGCCCGCATCGGCAGCGGCACCCGCCTCGCCCGTCGTACCGCCATTTCCCGCGGTGCCTGGCGCACCTGCTTCATTTTCGACGCTCGCTCCTCCTTGAGAGGCGCTTTTCGCACCCGCGGCGTCCGCGTCACCCGCCATGCCGCCACCAAAGGATCCCGCAGCGCCGGTCGTCCCCCCCGCATTGGGGCTGCCTGCGTCGAAACTGCCTCCACTACCGACTCCACCGGAACCACCCCCTTGCGTGCCCCCTTGGCCGCCGGTCGTGCCGCCTGTTCTCCCTCCTCCCGAGTGCGCGCCTCCCCTCGGGGTCGTGTCGTACGGCCTCGCATCGTCGTCGGTCCCATTGCAGGCCGCGAACAGACCGAACACGACGAGCGCACCTCCATGAGCAAACGCGCGCATGACAGCTCCTGCCTCGAACTTTGGCACGAGCCCCCGCGCCAAATCCACGCTCGTTCGAGAGGGCTCGCCGAAAGCCTCGCTGGCCGGGCGCGTCGCGCTGACTCGTACGAGATTCCGCGTCGTTTCGCCGCCGAGTGGGCGCCGCCAGACGCAGTAGACCGTCGCTCACGCCACCAAGGCGCGGTCACTCGAGCGCGCCGCGATCACTCGCGCACGCTCACCCCGACCCGCCGGAATCGCTCCGGCGCACTCACTCGGGAACGGAAACGTCCGGATCTCGGATCGTGAAGTTGCACTCGTTCGGGGGCGCGACCCAGCTGATGACGTCGTACCAAAACTGTTTGGTCTGATAGAGCGTCTGCACCGAATGGAAGAAGCCGGGCGTGCCGCCGGTCGCCGCGTGCCAGCACGGGTTGTGCTCGTCCATTTGCCGATTGTGCGGGTCGCCCACGGGCTGCCACTGATTCGCGAAAATCACCCACTCGTCGCCGAAAGCGAAGAGGCGTCCGCGACCGTCGAGCTCGTAGGCAACGGCGATGTTGGCGCCCGTCACGGGATCGGTCGCAACGACCGTCGCCGCTGGCGGGGCCGCGACGGCCCAGCCGATGTACGCCCCCACGTAGTCGAGCTCGTAGGTGAGCTTGCCGAGTGAGCCCGACTGCGGGGCGAACTTTATCGGAGTGGTGATGATTGCCTCGCTGCTCCCCGACCAAGAGAGGCAGTTTTTGAGGTCGGTCGTACCGTTTTCGTAATAGACGGGAACGTTCTGACCGTTCTCGGCGGTCTTCGGCGGCTGAAACCGAATGCCCGAGAACTCGAGGAGCTGGCTCGTGGCCGCGGGCTCGGCGTCGTTGCTCACGAACCCCGTGAGCGCCACGATGCCGCCGCCGTTCTCGCGCACCCACCGTTCCACGGCGGCCTTCTCCGCCGCGCTGAACGTCCACCCGTTCACGTTCGCGACCAGCAGAACGTCGTACCGTTCGAGAAACGCGGTATCGAGCGCCGGCTTCTGGGGAACGAGCGTTACCGTCGCGGTTCCATCGGCGTTGCCGTTCAGCCAGTCCACGAACGGCCGCGTGTCGCGATCGTTCGCGGCGGATTCGAGCGTGCCGAGCAGCGCGACCCGCAAGCACGTGCATCGGCCCTGGGCGTCACACACCTGCTCGCGCACGGTCAGGCCCTCGCGGACATCGTCGCCGGTCAGGTTGGTGTCGGCGTTCTTGAGCAGGTTATGCC
>QGUH01000008.1 GCA_003242355.1 Pseudomonadota bacterium | reverse complement strand
CGTGGGGCTGCACGGGCTGCATGCTGGGATGCAGCGCCAAAGGGGGTAGGCTCGCCGCGCTGCACGCCGAGATGCAATGGCGTGAGGGCGGGGGGGCGCGTGCGGCACGAGCGGAGCGCGTGCGGCTCGAAGCGCGTCGACCGGGGAAGATGACGCAGCTCGAAACGTGGAATTCGGCGCGGTGGCGCGGTCGTGGACGCGCGCGGCGAGACCCGTAGTCATCCGTTCGCGACGGGCATTCCGGTGATCACGATTGCGCGCAACCGTGAGAGGGTTCGGGCCGACTCGAGGCGCATCTGCTCATCGAGAGTCGGAGGTGAAACGATGTCGGAGTCCGAAGGGATGCCGCGCGCGCGGTTGCGGGAAGCGTTCGAGCGCGTTCTGCCCGAGCTCCGGGCGTTGCCCGAGGAGGCATTACGAAAGGTGACCGTCGACGTGCCCACGGCCGTCGCGACGATTCTGGGGGCGATTCCCAAGATTCGAGAGCTGCGGGAGCAGATCCAAGAAGAGTTGCCGAAGCACGATCTCGCGCGGTTCGATCGCCTGGAGGAGTACACGCTGGCGCTCGCCTATGCACACGGCGCGTACATCGCCGCGTCGCGGCCGCCGCGCTCGATCGACGACATCAACGCGGAAGCGATGCGCTTGCGCGAGCTGCTCTTGGCGGATGCTGCCGTGCTCGTCCTGCGCGGGCTCTTCGACAAGGCGCGCATTGCCGAGATCCGCCTCGGAAATGGTTACCGCGATACGGCTTTCGACCTCGTGGCCCTCGTGAGCCTCTACCGTTCGCGATGGTCCGAGATCGAGGGCAAGACCGGGATTTCTCTCGCGGAGCTCGAGCAGGCCGAAATCGTCGCAGACCGGCTGATCACGGCAGTCGGCGAACGCGAGCAAGCGCCGATCAAGCGCACCCAGGCGATCGAGGATCGGATGCGCGCCCTCACGCTGTGTGTGGACGTCTACAACCAGACGCGCCGCGCGATCGCGTACCTGCGCTTCGACCACGACGACGCGCACATCATCGCGCCTTCGCTGTACGCCGGTCGCGGCGGCCGCTCGCGGGCAGAGAACGAGTCGGAAGACGTGTCTTCTGCTTCCTTGGAGCCCGAGGATCCCGAGGCCGACAAGACGGAACCCGTCCCCATCGAAAGCGGGATCTCGCCGCCGTCCACCGAAGCCACGAGCCTGCCGCCCGAAGTGCGGGTGGGGTTTCCCGGAGGGAGTCCGTCCACGGAGTAGCGGCGCGACGACCGAAGGAAGCTCTCTCGCCCGACTCCGAGGGCGCAAGGTTGCGAGCCCCCATCGACGCTGGACATGGCCATCGCGCATCACGCTGGTGCCCATCGTCCACCCAGCGCGCGTCGTAATCAGGTGTTTTTGCTGGCGACAGCCTCGGGCTGCTCACTTGCACGGTCAGGGAAGCCCGGGCCCCTGCATGCGGCCGTGGGCGAGCATGAGCCTGCCGGCGCCTGACCTGGGGCACCACGGCGTGACTTTGGCCGGGAAGGCGATTGGATGGGGGGCGCTGCCCGCCCGCGGTTGCCAGGGGCGCGGTCCGTTGCTAAAAGGGCGCCCCTTGCGGCCGGGACCCTGCGACCGCTCGGAGTGGAACATGAAAAAGGCGCCTCAGAGCTTGGTGAACGAAGCCTTCGGATCCAAGGAGAAGCTGGTCGAAGCCGTCCAGCAGCTCGCAACCCCGGAGCTTTGGCTCGATCGCGTCAGCTCCGAGAAGGGCCTGCGTCGGGTTCCCAACAGCAAGCTGCTCCGACTGCACGCCATTCTCTCGGACGCGAAGGCGCGCTTCGGCAGCCGCCAGAAGCTCATCGACGCGATCCTGGAGCTCGAGAAGCGCACGAAGGACGCGGGCTACCGCACGCGCCTCGAGCGCTACCCGTTGCCGCGACTGCTCGATCTGCACCGCGTGGCGGACCGTCGGGTGCAGCGCGCCAAGGCCAAGGCCGAGAAGCCGAAGCGCAAGGTCGCGGTGAAGGCGGCGCCGAAGGCGGCGAAGAAGAAGACGACCGCGAGCAAGGCTCCCGCCAAGAAGGCGGCGAAGAAGGGCAGCCGCTCGGTTCGGCCGAGGGCCTAGCGCGGCGTTGGGGCGCCGATCGGCGGTGCCGCTCGGCGTTCGGGAAGACTTGGGGGCTCGGCGAGCCCCGAGGAGGCCAGCATGGACGTCGTGATCGTGGGTGATGGCCCGGGGGGCCTGAGCGCAGCGCTGTTTCTCGCGAAGGCCGGACTCCAGGTGACGGTGTATGGCCAGGACAAGACGGCCATGCACTGGGCGCTGCTTCGCAACTATCTCGGGATTGCCGAGATCCACGGGAGCGAGTTTCAGAAGCGGGCGCGGGCGCAGGTCGAAAGCTTCGGCGCACGCCTGGTGGACGCGCGGGTCGAGTCCGTGGAGAAGGCCGGTGACGGATTCCGCGTGACGCTGGAGGGCGGAGAAGCGGTGACGGCGCGGTTCCTCGTGCTTTCGGAGGGCAAGTCGCCGCGGCTGGCCGACCAGCTCGGGCTCGCGCGCGCCGAGAACGGCGCGGTCGTGACGGATATCCACGCGCGGACGTCGCTCGCGGGGGTCTACGCCGTCGGCAGGCTCGCGCGCCCGGATCGCAGCCAGGCCATCATCAGCGCGGGTGATGGCGCCTCCGCCGCCATCGACATCATCTCGACCGTTCGCGGCGGCCCGTACACCGACTGGGATTCTCCGCCAGAGAACGGCTAGTTTGCGCCGAGGATGAACCCGCGGCAGCCGGGCACGGAGCTGCCGACCGGTGGATCTGCTCGTGAAGGAGAGGCGGCGTGTGCGCCGGTCACGACGGCCGTGCTCGAAGCGGCGGAAGCCGTTCACGCGCCCACGGCTTGCGGTTGGGCGCCCGTGTGGCGCAGTTTCTCGGCGCCGCGAGCCGCCTCCGCTCTCAGCGCAGGCCCTTTTCGGCGACGAAGCGGTTCGTGAAGACGGCGCTCTTCGAGTAGCTCTTCTCGAGGTCGGCGATCAGCCGTTTTTCGAGCAGGCCGCCCACGCCGAAGATTTTCGCGCTGACGCTGCCTTGCGCCACGCGGATGCAGTGGTCCGGTCCGTCGGGGCGGGTGCTGAGCTCGAGCCGCACGTGGATTTTGTCGGCGAGGCGGTTCGGGACGACCTCGACGGAGTACGCCTTGCGGTTGGGATCGAAGACGCCCCGCTCCTCGTAACCGATGCCTTCGCCCACAACGGCCTTGAGGGGGCCCGGCAGATCGCCGACCGGCGGCGCCGCTTCGACCACGCGGTGCACCTTGCCGTCCCGCTCTTCCCGCTTGACCTCGCGGAACACCGAAAATTTCAGGTACTCGAGGAACAAGCGCCGGTTGTACTCCTCGTCGAAGAAGAGCCGACCCCAGTAGGTGTCCTCGCTGCAGTCGAACCGGTGCTCCACGCGAAAGTCGGGCATGGCGAGCTAGTAGCACGGCCACGAGCCGCGCCTAGGCCGCGAGAGTCCAGAACGCGCCGAGCCGGGGCCCCTCCCCACGCGGGCACTCTGTCCGACGCAGTTTTCCGCCTATCTCGGCGCGTTCCTAATCGTTTGTCGCTCTAGTGGGCCCTGGTAATGGTGGAGCCCATGGACGCGGCGATGGCCTCCGAAAGCGCGCGCGTGCGGCGGCCAGGTTGGCTGCGTCAGGCACTGATCGTGCTCGAGAAGGACGTGCGCATCGAGCTCGCCACGGGTGAGGTCGTCGTCAGCGCGGCGTTTTTCGCGGTGCTCGTCGTGGTGCTGGCCTCGCTGTCGTTCTACGGGGGCCCGGCGAACGCCCGGCTGGTCGCCTCGGGCGTGATCTGGCTCAGCGTCAGCTTTGCGGCGGTGCTCGCCCTCGGAAAGACCTGGCAGAGGGAGCGCGAGGAGTCGGCGCTCGATGGACTGTTGGTCACCCCGCTGTCACGCAGCGCCATTTTTGCGGGCAAGGCGCTCGGGGTGCTCGCCTTCCTGTTCGCGATCGAGCTGGTCGTGATCCCCATCGCCGCGGTGCTGTTCGCGCTGGACCTCGGGGAGGTCGGGCCGGGCCTGGCGTGCATCGCGCTCGCCGCCACGCCTGGGGTCGCTGCTTCCGGGACCTTGTTCGGGTCGATGACGGTCCGGACCCAGGCGCGGGATTTGTTGCTGGCCGTCGTCTTGTTTCCGCTGCTCACGCCCACGCTGCTCGCCGCCGTGGCCGCGAGTCGAGAGCTCCTCTCGGGGGTGCCGCTCGGTGAGCTCGGCGACTACTTTCGCCTCCTCGGCATTTTCGACATGGTGTTCGTCAGTGGAGGGCTCGCGTTGTTCGGGACGCTGATCGAGCGCTGAGCGCGCTCTGAAATCGCCTGAAATCGCCTTCGCGCCCGACAGCGGTTACGAGATCCACCGGCTTGCCGGACCGACCATGAGAGCAGTCCTCTTCCATGCTTCCATGGGGCGGCAAGGGCGGGTCGCCGTTCTTGGCGCCTGCGCCCCGCCTCGGGCCGTCCCGCCATCGAGGGCGACGCTGGCGTGGACCGGTTTGGGGGCGCGGCCCGTGCGGATTGGTTCCAGAGCAAGGCCCGCGTGGACCGTTTCGAGGCGCGTGTCGCGTTCGTGGCGGAGCGCAATCGTTCCCTTAGGCCTTGACCGGCCAGGACGGCTGTTCGACAGTGGCCGCTGTTCCCTCAGGGCAAAGGCCCGGCGGATGGCGGAGGTTTCCTCGATCGGTCCGTATCGCCTGCTCGAACCGCTGGGGCACGGCGGCATGGGGGTCGTCTACCGGGCGCGCCACGAGAGCACGGGGCGCGCCGTCGCTCTGAAGACGGTGCGGGTGCCGGCGGCGCGCTGGCTCGACAGCATTCGCCGCGAGATCCACGCGCTCACGCGCATTCGGCACCCGGGGGTGGTGCGCATCGTCGATCACGGCGTCCAGCAGGGGCTTCCCTGGTACGCCATGGACCTGCTCGAAGGGGAAACGCTTCGCCATTTCGGGCAGCGCATTTGGAGTCCTTACCGGCGGCTCGCGATCCCGCCCGCGACGCCCGACCGCGAGGGAACCCAGCAGGTGAGCGCGACCGAGCTCGTTCAGTTCGATTCGTCGGGGACGCACTACGAGCCTCCCGAGGATCGGCTCGCGGGGCTCGCGCGGTTGAGCGAGGTGCCGCCGGCCGCGGCGGGCGAGCTGTCCACGGTGCTCCACCTGATGCGCCGCGTGAGCGCGACGCTCGCGTTCTTGCACGGCGAGGGCTTCATCAACTGCGACCTCAAGCCGGAGAACGTGCTCATCGTCGATGGGCAGCCCATCATCATCGATTTCGGCCTGACGTCGCATCACCCCGGTGGGTATGGCCGGGAGCTCCTCGAGGCGCAGCGGGGCATGGCCGGCACGCTGCCGTACATGTCGCCGGAGCAGATCCGCGGCGAGTTCGTCGATGCGCGGAGCGACCTGTACGCGCTCGGGTGCGTGCTCTACGAGCTCGTCGTGGGCAAGGCCCCGTTCACTGGGTCGCCCAAAGCGCTGATCTCACAGCACCTCTCGACGGAGCCCGCGCCGCCGTCGGCGCTCGTGGAAGGCGTGCCGCCGGAGCTCGAGCACCTGATCCTCAAGCTCCTGGAGAAGCGGCTCGCGGATCGCTTCGGCTACGCGGACGAGGTCGCGGGGCTGCTCGCCGATTTGTCGGGCGACGTGCACCGGCTGCCCGACTACCCGCCGGCGCGGTCGTACTTGTACCGTCCCCAGTTCGCCGGGCGAGCGGCGCTGCTCGCCCAGGTGCGGGAGATTCGCGACCGCGCGGCCACCGGCTCCGGCGCCATGGTGCTGATTGGCGGCGAAAGCGGCGTGGGCAAGACGCGCTTCGCCATGGAGGTGACGTGTCTGTCGCCGGCGGGCACGATGCAGATCGTCACCAGCGAGTCGTCGCTCCTCTCTCCCGAGAGCGGGCGGAGCGTGGGGGCGGCGCCGCTGCACGCGCTCCGGCCGTTGCTCCGCGCCGTCGCGGATCGCTGCCAAGAGGGCGGCCCGGACACGACCGAGCGCTTGCTCGGGCCGCGCCGCGCCGTGCTCGCCCTCTACGAGCCGTTGCTCGCGGACGTGCCGTCGCGCGACGCGGTCACGCAGCCCATGCCGCTGTCCCTCGAAGCCTCGCGCCAGCGGCTCTTCACGTACCTGGCGGACACGCTCGCGGCCTTCGCGCGCGAGCAGCCGTTGCTGCTCGTGCTCGACGACATCGGGTGGGCCGACGAGCTGTCGCTCGCGTTCTTGCGCTCGCTTTCGGCCGAATACCTGAGCTCCGTGCCGGTGCTCATCCTGGCGACGTACCGCACCGAGGATGCGTCGGAAACGGTGCGGGAGCTCGCCGCGCTGCCCCACGTGGTTTCGCTGGCGCTGCCCCGGCTCGATGCGAGCGCGGTGCGCTCGATGATCAGCGACATGCTCGCCCTGCGCGAGCCGCCCGCGGCGTTCGTCGAGTACGTGGCGCGGGAAGCCGAGGGCAACCCGTTCTTCGTCGCGGAGTATCTCCGCACCGCGGTCAACGAGCGCCTGCTCTATCGCGACCAGCTGAGCTCCTGGCAAGTGCTCGGGCAAGACGGGCGGTCCGAGACGGAGTACCGCTCGCTGCCGTTGCCGAGCTCGCTGCGCGAGCTCATCGAGTATCGCTTGCGCAACCTGGCCCCCGCGGGCCAGCGCGTCGGGCTCGCGGCGGCCGTGCTCGGCCGCGAGACGGACCTCGACGTGCTGCTCGAGATTTCGGACGTCGGCGACACCGCCGCCGTCGAAGGGGTGGACGAGCTCTTGCGCCGCCAGGTGCTCGAGCAGCCCGAGCCCGGGCGCCTGCGCTTCGCCCACGAAAAGCTGCGCGAGGTCATCTACGGCCACGCGTGGCCGGAGCGCCGCCGGGAGCTGCACGCTCGCGCGGCCCGCGCGCTCGAGGCGCGTCTCGGTCCGCGCAGCGACGGGCGCGAGTGGGCGGCGCTCGGCCATCACTTCGCCGCCGCGCAGCTCTTCGAGCCGGCAGCGCGCTACCTCAAGCTGGCGGCCGACCACGCTCGGGCGACCTACGCCAATGGCGAGGCCATCCGCCTGTACGGCGAAGCCAAGCACCAGATCATGGAGATGCTCCTGCGCCTCGCCGGCGATTCGGCGACGTGGGAGCGGACGCTCATCGAGCTCGACGAGGCGCTCGGCGACGTGCTGGTCGTGAGCGGCCGTCGCGACGAAGCGCGTCTCGCCTACGACGAAGCCCTCGCGCGCGCCGCCCAACGCGAGCCCGAGCTCCGCGCCCGGCTGCTCCGCAAGATCGGCAAGGCGTGGGAGTCGCAGCACGCGCACGAGCAGGCGCTCCACTTCTACGCGACGGCCGAGCAAGCGCTCGGGGACGATCCCACCCACGGTCCGGCGGAGCTTCGGGACGAGTGGATTCAGATCCAGATCAATCAGCTCTGGGTCTACTACTGGCTCGACAACGTGCCGGAGATGGACGCGCTGATTCGGCGCCTCGAGCCGGTCATCGAGCAGCATGGCTCGCCGCTGCAGCGCGCGCGCTTCTTCGATACGTTGACGATGCGCAACCTGCGGCGCGATCGCTACGTCAGCAACGAGGAGACGTTGCTGTTCGCGCGACGGGCGCTCGACGCCTGTCGCCAAAGCGGCGATCTCGCCCAACAGGCGACCGCGCAGATGGGGCTCGGCCTCGCCCTGATCTTCAATGGGCAAGTCGAGCCTGCCCTGATCTCGCTCGAGAAAGCGCGGGCGTACGCCGAGCGCGGGGCGAACCCGGCGTTGCAGGCTCGAGGCCTGACGTATCTCGGCCTCGGTGCCCGCATGTTGGGGGACGTCGAACGCGTCGTCACGTACGTGGAGCAGAGCGAGCGGGCGGCTGCGATCGCGTCGGCTCGCGATTACGTCGCGGCGGCGAAGGCGAACCGAGCCTGGGTCTCCTTCAAGCGCGGGGATCCGGACACGGCGGTCGCCTACGCGCGCGAGGCGCTCGGCATTTGGGGCAGCCTCGCGCTGGTCTTCCCGCTGCAGTGGATGGCGCTGATTCCGCTCTTGCAGGTCACCTTCCGCCGCGACCTCGCCCAGGCCGTCGACTGCGCCCGACGGCTCCTCGCGCCGGATCAGCAAAGCTTACCCGGTGACATCTCGGATGCTTTGGCTAGGGCAGTGCGATGCTGGGCGAACGAGGATTCGAGTGGCGCGACGAATGCGCTGAAGATTGCGATCGATCTCTTGCCGGCAGCTGAAGCCGCCCTCGAAAGGTGAGTGGAGCATGAAACGCTACTACTATCTTCACGTCGACGTCATCGTTGCGGAGCAAAACGCGACCTCCTTCGAGCAAGCGATGGACCAGTTCGTCCGCGAGGGCGCGTTCTTGCGCTTCGGTCAGCAGCACGACATCGAGCTCGTAGTCGCTCTGAAGAGCGAAAATCCCTTCCCGTACCGCAAGTTTCAGGGCTTCCAGTCGCACGTCGTCTCGCTGGAATCCGGCAAGCCCCTGCCGTCTTACCGGTACGTCCACTTGTGGTACATCCCCGACCAGGACGACCTCGACATCGCGGCCTTGATGCAGCGATCGCCGGACGACGACCTGTACGTGAGGATCAACTCGCTGGTCGAGCGCGAGACGCAGAACCTGGTTTGGAGGGTCGGTTGGCTTTCCGGGCCACCGCAGATCGTGCCCTCGGCCGGAGATCGCTTCGTTCGCGTGATGCGATCGTTCAGGTCACGCAATCTCAGCGAATACCTGTTCAAGGCCGGCGCTCTCATCCCGCTGCTCGAGCTCAGGAACTGGCACTCCCTCGGCCACTATCAGAACGTGACGGGGCCGTTGAACACGGTGACCGAGCTCTGGCAGACGAAGAACGGCACCGAGGAGCGCGCGAGCATGCGCGAAGCGCTCCAACAACCCAGCGCTACCTTCGAGAAGACGTTCGTCAATCCGTACCTGGACGAGCTACCGATGGCGGAGATTCGAGAGCGCTTGGTCCTAGCGCCGTATGCGCTCGCAGCACGTCGAGGGGCTGCCTGACATGCAGACGCCGAAGAAGCCAGTTCTGGTCGTCGGCGCGACCGGGCTCCTCGGGTGCAACATCGTTCGGCTCTTGCGCGACGCGGGGCGCTCCGTTCGTGCCGTGGTGCGGCCCGGCGCCTCCGAGGAAAAGCGGCGGGAGCTCGAAGCGTGCGGCGCCGAGCTCGTTCCTGCCGACCTCAAGGACGTCGATTCGCTGCGGGCGGTGTGCCGGGAGGCCTCGGCGGTCATCTCCACCGCATCCGCCACGGTCTCGCGTCGTGAAGGCGACTCCATCGAGACGGTGGACCGCCTCGGTCAACTCGCGCTCGTCGAGGCCGCCGAGGAGGCGGGCGTCGGACACTTCGTTTTCGTCTCTTTTCCACCTTCGGACATCGACTACGCGTTGCAGCGTGCGAAACGTGGCGTGGAAGAGCGTCTCCGGTCCTCTCGACGCCTGACCTGGACCATCCTGCAGCCGGTCAACTTCACCGAGGTGTGGCTGAGCCCGATGCTCGGGTTCGACCCCGTCGGGGGCAGCGTGCGGGTGTTCGGGACGGGCCGAGAGAGAATGAGCTGGATCTCCGTGGCCGATGTCGCGCGGTTCTCGGCGGCCGCAGCGGAAACGGAAGCGCTCGCCGGCAAGACGCTGGTGCTCGGAGGGCCGGACCCGCTGAGTCCACTCAACGTGGTCGAGATCTTCCGAGAGCTCGGAGCTCCCGAGTGCACCATCGAGCACGTGCCCGAATCGGCGCTGGAAGCGCAGCTCAAAGGAGCGACCAACGAGCTCGAAGAAGCGTATGCCGCGATCATGCTGACGACGGCTCGCGGGCACGCGGTCGACATGCGCCCGGCACTGGAGCTCCTTCCGGGCAAGCTTCGTACGGTGCGGGAGTACGCCGCTGCGTGGCTTCAACGTGTGGGGGTTCGTCCACAGTACCACGAAACAAGGGAGAACTGATCCATGAGCGACGGAAAAGCCGATCCGAATTACACGCTGGTCGTCATCGCCGACGACGGAAAAGTGTACAAGCTTACTCGAGAAGTCTGGGAAAACAAAGACTATCTGATGAAGAGCGACGGGCCCGAGGCTGCCGCGGGGCTCGGCATCATCAATCAGTTGAAGGAGTTCGGATCGTACCTGACCTTCATCCCGCCGGACTTGGCAGTGGGGATCGGTCAGATTTGTACGGTCGTGAACCTCCAGGCGATTCTCAAGAACAACGTGGCTCCCAAAGCCTCCGGAGACACGAACAAGTAGGCGCGAGCAGCGAGCGGGCATGGTTGCGAGTGGCCTTCGAGACGCACGGAGCGGTCCGCTCGCTGGGGCCGCTCCGACGCCCAAGGCCGTCACGCGTGGGACCGAGCGCGTCGTGCCGCCGGCAGAGACGGTGGCGCGCGCACGAGCGCTCTTCGGGCCGCTCGGGATCACGCGTGTGGCCAACGTCACGGGTCTCGATTGCATCGGGATCCCCGTGGTGATGGTGTGTCGCCCGAACGCCCGCTCCCTCGCCGTCTCTCAAGGAAAGGGGCTCGACCTCGACGCCGCTCGAGCGTCGGGCCTCATGGAGAGCATCGAGCTTTACCACGCGGAACGGATCACGCTTCCGCTCAAGCTCGCGACCTGGAACGAGCTTCGTTTTTCGCATCGGCTCGCGGACGTCGCGAAGCTGCCGCGCATTTCACCGAGCCGATTCCACCCCAACGAGTCTCTGCTCTGGATTCAGGGCATCGAGCTCTTCGGCTCGGAGCCCTGCTGGGTGCCCTACGAGCTCGTGCACACGAACTACACCCTGCCGCTTCCGACCGGAAGCGGCTGCTTCGTGATGAGCTCGAACGGGCTCGCCTCGGGCAACCATCCCATCGAGGCCCTCGTGCACGGCCTGTGCGAGGTGATCGAACGCGACGCGGTGGCGCTGTTCCGGCTCGAGTCCGCGGAGCGACAGGCCGCAATGCGGATCGATCTGGACGGTATCACCGATCCCGACGCGCGGATGTTGCTCGACTTGTACGAGCGCGCCGGCGTCGCCGTGGGCGTTTGGGACGCGACCTCGGACGTGGGCATTCCCGTCGTGCGCTGCGTGATCGTCGACCGGGAGCAGGGGGCTTTTCGGCGGCTTCCCCCCGTCGAGGGCATGGGGTGTCATCCGGTACGCGAGATTGCGCTCGCGCGCGCCCTCACCGAGGCCGCTCAGGGGCGGCTCACGTTGATTGCTGGGTCTCGCGACGACAATGGGCGCGCTCGCTACGGCGTCGCGAGCGACGAGGGCCTCGCCGACCGGGCCCGGGCCGCGTTGCGTGAGCCGGGCACGCGCCCGTTTTCGGCGGTGCCGAGCCACCCGGCGCCGAGCTTCGAGGCGGATCTGGCGCGGATCCTCGAGGGGCTCCGGAGCGTCGGGATCACGGAGGTCGTCGTGGTCGACCTCTCGAAGCGGGAGTTTTCGATTCCGGTGCTGCGCGTGATCGTGCCCGGGCTCGAGACGTATCACCACGTGCAAGGGTACGCGCCGGGGCCGCGCGCCCGGGCAAAGCTCGACGCGTTGGCGGAGCAGCGATGACCGTCGTCGTCTTCCTGGGGCCCACGCTTCCCGTCGACGCCGCCCGCGCAGAGCTCGACGCCATTTACCTGCCGCCCGCTGGGCAAGGCGACGTCTATCGCGTGGCGCGGGAGCAGCCATTCGCAATCGGCATCGTCGACGGCGTGTTCGAGAGCGTTCCCGCGGTCTGGCACAAGGAGATCCTCTGGGCGCTCGCGCGGGGCATTCACGTCGTCGGGGGCGGCAGCATGGGCGCGCTGCGGGCGGCGGAGCTCGCACGCTTCGGCATGCAGGGCGTCGGGCGCATCTTCGAAGCGTACGCGTCCGAGGCGCTCGAAGACGACGACGAGGTCGCGGTCGCCCATCTCGACGCGAGCTTCGGGTACCGCCCCACCTCCGAGGCGATGGTCAACGTGCGCGCGACGCTCGAGGCCGCGCTGCGCGAGGGAGTCATCGGAGAGAGCGAGCACGAACGCATCGTCGCGCTCGCCAAGCGCCTGTTCTATCCGGAGCGCACGTATCCGGAGCTCTTGTCGCGCTGGCTCGAGGCCGGCGGCGATCGCTCGGTGGCCGAGCGCTTGCAGACGTTCATCGAGACCCGGCGCGTGGACCAGAAGCGCGAGGATGCGCTGCTCGTGCTGCGCGAGCTCCGTCGGTTGCGCGAGCGCGGCGAGGCCGCGCCGGAGCGCCCGTTTTCGCTGAGCCACACGGAGGCGTGGGATCAGGTGGTTCAGTGGGCCGACGCGCAGCCGCCGATCCTCGGCGGCTCGAACGTTTCTGCCGAGCTCGTCACGGCCGAGGTGCGGCAGGCCGGCGAGCGCGGGCGCGCCGTGCTCGCTTCCGCGTACGAGCGGGCGCTCGCGGGGCTGCTCGCCCGACGGGCCTCGTTCCGGGTGCCGGCGGAGGAGCTCGCGCGGCGCGACCACGAGTTTCGGTGTGCCCGCGGGCTCGAGTCCGGCGAGGCTTTCGACCGCTGGCTCGCGGCGTGCGCGCTCACCCGCGAGCAGTACCGGGCGATGCTCGAGCGCCTGGCGGAGCAGGAGTGGGCTTCGCTCCTGGTGCAGTCGGAGCTCGACCAGCACGTGCTCGACGAGCTGCGGCTCCGCGGCGAGTACGCCGAGTTCGTCGAGCGCGCTCGAGAAAAGGAGCGGGCCCTCGCTGCGCGCGGGCTCAGTGACACGACGCCGGAACGAGTGGGGGAGGACAAGGGACGCGTGCTCGCCTGGTACTTGGAGCAGCGGCTCGGGTGCGCAGTCGCCGGGGAGGATCGAATCGAAGGGCTGATTCGGAGGCTCGGCCTGCCGGATCGCGCGGCGCTCGAGCGCGAAGCGCTGCGTGAATACCTGTACTCACGACTATTAGGGGCGGAGATGGCGGGATGACCATGGGTGCGATTCGCGAAGTCTCGACGGGCCGCATTCTTCTCCTCGAGCCGGAACACCTCGTCGGGCGTGCTCCTTCTTCTGCGCTGAGGCTCGCCGAACGCTACGTGTCCGCGCAGCACGCGATCGTGCGCTGGACGGACGCGGGCTGGGAGCTCAAGGACCTCGGGAGCCGCAACGGGACGTACCTCGAAGGGGCGCGCATCCAACCCGGCAAGGAATATCGGCTGGAACGCGGCGCCCGGATCGCGTTCGGCAAGATAGAGCAGGAGTTCGAGCTCATCGACGTGGCGCCGCCGCAAGTGATGGCGATTCCCGAGGACGGCGGCGAGCCCGTGCTGGCAGAGGGCGACTTGCTCGCGTTGCCCTCGAACGACGATCCGCGCGTCACGATTTATCGCGCTGCCGACGGCGGCTGGCTGCTCGAGCAACCCGACGAATCCACGACGCCGATCACGAACTTGCAGAGCTTCCAGGTCGATGGCCGGTTGTGGAAGTTCTGTTGCACGGAGCAAATCCCGAAGACGACGCTCGCCAATCCCTTCCTCGAGCTCGAAGTCCGGCACCTTCACCTCACGTTCTCGGTCTCTCGCGACGAAGAACACGTCGAGCTGCGTGTGGCGGCAGGCAGCGCCGAGATCGAGCTCGGCGCGCGCAGCCACAATTATCTACTCCTCACGCTCGCTCGCCGGCGCCTCGCCGACGCCGCCGAAGCGCTCCCCGAGACCACGTGCGGCTGGGTATACCAGGAGGATCTCGCGAGCGATCTCGGCATCGGGTTGCCCCAGCTCAACCTCGAGGTGTTCCGCTTGCGAAAACAGTTCGCCTCACTCGGCATCTCCGACGCCGCAAGCATCGTCGAACGCCGCCCCCGCACCCGCCAACTCCGCATCGGCACCGGCCGCCTCACCATCGTGGAGCTGTAAACGGCCGAGAAATCTCTCGACACGGTCCAGTCCTCATCCGAAACGCCGATCGGGCGGATCGATCGAACTCGACCCTGGGCAACGCGGACACGGCGCGACCGCCGCCGGCGATGACGCCGAAGAGGCACCTCTAATCCGCCTGGCCAAGGTCCTCGTGGGCGGTCGCGCTGAAGCCAGCAAGCGTGTAGACGTACGTGCGCTCGGATCGGTTGCGCGTCGGACGATCCCGCGGGGCGGTAGCCGGCGACATTGCTTGGACCTACGATTCGAACTTCGCAGTCACGGGCGAAACCCTCACCGGGGCGAGCGGCAGCCCGCAGCAAGTCGTCTTCGGCTACGACAACCACTTGTTGCTCACCTGCGCCTCGCCCACGACGTGCAACCCCGTTTCGTCCGACGCCCTTCGCCTCACGCGCCACTCGCAGCACGGCCTCGTCACGCAGAACGTGCGCCGTCCGGCGAAGCCCGGCCGCTTCGCTGGGCGAAGGCTCGCTCTCTCGCCGGCACCCTTCGACGTGTGCCTCCCACACGATCGCACGCCCCGCATGGGCGCTCACGCCCATGGCGCGACTCGAGCAGGAGACTCGTATCAATCGCGGGCCGCTCAGCGACTACCTCCCCCGCTCGCGCGCAGCGCGCGCCGTAGGGACGTCTTGGGTGTCGGCAGATCCGAGGTTCGTCCACGAGCGCGCGCGAGCACGAGTTTGGGGGAGGTCGACCGCCCGCAGGCGGCGAAGCCGCCGAGGACGGGCGGGTGGCCACGCCTCGAGCGCCGCGCAGCACGCGGGGCAACCCCAACGGCATCCTCGTCAAACAGTGGCTCTACCGCGACCAACTCAAACCCGTCGCGGAGCTCGATGGCGCCGGCAGCTTGGTCGCGCGCTTCGTCTACGGCTCCAAGCCCCACGTCCGGACTACGTCGTACGCGGCGGCGCCACGTACCGCGTGATCACCGACGACCTCGGCTCCCCGCGTCGCGTCGTGAACGTCGCGAACGGCAACGACGTCCCGTTCACCGCCGAGTACACGGCGTTCGGCGAAGTGACGGGCAGAGGGCTCGACTGTGACCATCAGCGACGCCGGGGTGACTGCAGCGGGGGGGGCGGCAGGCTGGACGCGACTGGATGCCGTTTGGGTTCGCGGGCGGATTGTACGAAGCGGCGCCGGACGGTGCGCGCGCAGGATCGGTCAACCGGCGAGAAAGCTGCGGATCGAGGCGGCGATGCGCGCCGCTTCACCCGCGGGCAGCGGCGCGCCCGTGACGCGGCCGGCGCACCACACGCCGGCCGCCGCGCGCGATTCGCCGTCGAGCTCGGGCAGGTAACCCACGCCGGGTGTGAAGCGGACGCGCCCTCCAGCCTGAACGGCGAGCTCGAACGCGGGCGCGAGCGGACCATCGAAGAGCACGGCATCGACGCGGACGCGGCGTTGACCCTCGGGAGTGGTGACGACGAGGCCGCGCACGCGGAGTTTTCCCGTGGCGCGCTCGACGTGTGACGGCTCCGGGAAGTGCGCGATCGCGAGCGTGCCGAGCGCGGTGAGGGCCGCCTTCGTGAACGGTCCCGAGCCGACGACGGCGACGCGCTCTCCGGGAGCAATGCCGCTCGACGAGAGCTCGAGCCCGGCGCGTGCGCTGAAGATTCCGGGGAGGTCACCGTTGCCGAAAGCCGGTACGGGCGCGTGCCCTCCCGTTGCGACGACGACCGCCCGCGCGCGCACCCATTCGAGGCCGGGCTCGCCGGCAATCAGCGCGCTCAGGCGTCCCGTTCCGTCGTCGGGCTCGCGATAGACGGCGAGCACGGCCGCGTTGGAGCGGAGCTCGACGCGCGCGGCGTGTGCCCGTTCGCCGAGCGCCCGCGCGTAATCCGGATCGAGCCGTAGGAGCGCGCCGCCGAGCGTGGCCCCCTCGTCCACGAGGAGCGTGCCCGCGCCGAGCTCCGCGGCCACGGCGAGGCCGGCGCCGCCCCCGCCGACGACGAGAACGTCGACGTCCCGACGGGTGGCCGGAACCGGGGCGCGCTCGACGTCCGGCAAGCGGCCGAGGCCCGAGACGCGCCGCGCGAGCCGCGTGACGATGCCCGAAGCGCCGCGAACGCCCGCGAGCAAACGGGGCGGATCGACGCCAGGGGGAAAGGGGAAAAAGGGCACGGAGGGAAAAACGAATCCCGGCGACACCA
>QGUH01000605.1 GCA_003242355.1 Pseudomonadota bacterium | reverse complement strand
GTCCTCCACGAGGGGCTCACCGCCCCTCGAGCACCCCGACGCGACTCGCTGCGCTCGTCGCGGGCTCGCGTTCGCTCGCGGGAAGTGACGGCTGAGTACGGACAGACGGCGTAGGGCGTCGCGGGACTAGTTACCGCCCACCCGCCCCCGCCGGAGTCCTCCACGAGGGGCTCACCGCCCCTCGAGCACCCCGACGCGACTCGCTGCGCTCGTCACGGGCTCGCTGCGCTCGCGGGAACAGACGGCTGAGTACGGGCAGACGGCGTAGGGCGTTGCGGGACTAGTTACCGCCCACCCGCCCCCGCCGGAGTCCTCCACGAGGGGCTCACCGCCCCTCGAGCACCCCGACGCGACTCGCTGCGCTCGTCGCGGGCTCGCTGCGCTCGCGGGAACAGACGGCTGAGTACGGGCAGACGGCGTAGGGCGTCGCGGGACTAGTTACCGCCCACCCGCCCCCGCCGGAGTCCTCCACGAGGGGCTCACCGCCCCTCGAGCACCCCGACGCGACTCGCTGCGCTCGTCGCGGGCTCGCTGCGCTCGCGAGAACGGACGGCTGAGTACGGGCAGACGGCGAGCTTCGGCGTCACTCGTAGGGCGAAGCAAACTCGCTGTTCCTGTGACTCACTCCGGGCCCCTTCGCGCCGAAGAACGGCCCAAGGAGCCGCGGAGCACACGCTGGCGCCGGAGCCGAGGTTGAGCTCCCGCACCGTCAGACATTAGCCGGGCGGCACAGGAGCCCGTCGCGGAGCGACGCGCGAAGCGCGGCGCGGAGCAGGGCGGGGCCTTCGATCGAGCTGCCGCGTGACGCCGACAGGCCCCACGACTCCGCTCGCTACCTATCAGGCGGCGTCTACTCCGCTGCTCAACGATAGCGGGAGCGACCCTCGGCCCGCCGCCGGAGGGTGCTCCGCGGCGACGAGCCGTTCATCGGCCGTCCACCCTCCGACGCGGTTCGCTTCGCTCATCGCGGGCTCGCTGCGCTCGCGAGAACAGACGGCTGAGTACGGGCAGACGGCGAGCTTCGGCGTCACTCGTAGGGCGAAGCAAACTCGCCGTTCCTGTGACTCACTCCGGGCCCCTTCGCGCCGAAGAACGGCCCAAGGAGCCGCGGAGCACACGCTGGCGCCGGAGCCGAGGTTGAGCTCCCGCACCGTCAGACATTAGCCGGGCGGCACAGGAGCCCGTCGCGGAGCGACGCGCGAAGCGCGGCGCGGAGCAGGGCGGGGCCTTCGATCGAGCTGCCGCGTGACGCCGACAGGCCCCACGACTCCGCTCGCTACCTATCAGGCGGCGTCTACTCCGCTGCTCAACGATAGCGGGAGCGACCCTCGGCCCGCCGCCGGAGGGTGCTCCGCGGCGACGAGCCGTTCTCCGGCCGTCTACCCTCGGCCCGCCGCCGGAGGGTGCTCCGCGGCGACGAGCCGTTCATCGGTCGTCCACCCTCGGCCCGCCGCTGGAGTGTGCTCCGCGGCGACGAGCCGTTCTTCGCCGGTCGTCGCGCGCTCGGCTCGCGTGCGGGGGCGTTCGGCGTGAGCCCGAGCTCTGCGTCGGATCAGATGAGGTCGCGCGCTGCGCGGAGGACGTCGACGTAGCTCACGATTCCGACCAGCTTTTCGCTGTCGGGCTCGACGACGGGGATCGCGCCGATCTTGTGCTCGATCATGAGGTCGATTCCCTCGAGCAGATCGCTTTCTGGGTGGAGGCAGACGACGTCGGTGTTCATCACGGTCGAGATGGGTTGTTGGAGCGCTTGCTCGATTTCGCGCGGACGATCGAGCTCGATCAGCGCGCTCGGCATCAAGCTCCTGAGATCGCGATCGCTGACGATCCCCACGAGCGCGCCGTTCTCGACGATGGGGATGTGGCGTACGTCGGCTTCCATGAGCAAGCGCATGACCTCGCGGATCGGCGTCGTGGTCTTCGCTGCGTAGGGATCCGGGCTCATGATTTCTTGGACGATCATCGATATTTCTCCACGAAGGGCTCGGGTGATGCGGTCTCGAAAGACATGCTGGATCGCCGGTGCGTCACTGCGCAACCAGGCCGCCGTCGACCGTCAATGCGTGACCGGTGACGAACGACGCGCCGCTCGAGCAGAGCCAAATCACGGGCTCGGCAATTTCATCGGGCCTGCCCATCCTCCCCATCGGCTCGAGGCCGACGAACTGTTTTTCCACTTCCGGATTTCTCCCCGTGACACGGTCCACCATCTCGGTGTGAATTACTCCGGGGCAAATCGCGTTCACGCGAATGCGGCGTTGAGCGTATTCGAGCGCAGCGGCCTTGGTCAGCCCGACCACCGCGTGCTTGCTCGCAACGTATGCGGGAAGGTTCGCGAAGCCAACGAGCCCGGCAACGGAAGACATGTTCACGATCGCGCCGCCCTCCGGCTGCGTGAGCATCTGCGCAATCTCGCGACGCATGCACAGCCACAGTCCCTTCAGGTTCACGGCGAGGACTCGATCGAAGTTCTCCTCGCTGCACCCTGCCGTGGCCCCGAGGCTCCCTTCTATGCCGGCGTTGTTGAAGGCGTAGTCGAGACGGCCGAACGTGCTCACGGCTCGGCTCACGAGCGCGTCGACCTCGTCGGCTCGGCTCACGTCCGTTCGCACGAAGATCGCCTCACCGCCGCGATCCGAGACCGCGCGCGCCAGCTCCTCGCCCTGCTCGACTTTTACGTCGGCAATGACGACTTTGGCCCCGCGGGCCGCAAACGCGAGAACAGCCGCTCTTCCGATGCCAGCAGCCCCTCCGGTCACCAACGCCACGACGCCCATTCATCTCCTGCACCTCGTTCATCGGGGTGCGGGTCTAGCAAGGTGTGTGCCTCGCACGCTTTTCGCAGAAATTCCCGAGAAAACTCGCGTGTTCACGCGAGCGAGTCGCGCCCAGCGCGAAGAAATTGCGCGAAAGCAACGGACACGCACCGGGTGCGTGCACGCTCGCGTCTCCCCTGGTTGGAGCGCGCCGGGCGCCCGGTTGGTCGTGGCGCGAATACTTCGGAGCCCAATTGAGGCACCGTCACCGTTGGGGACACTTCCGCGCGGACGCGGGTGCAGGGAGGGAGACCACGGCGGGCGCGGTTTTCGTCCTTACGAAGTCCGGAGGCGCGATCGTGCGATGTCGGACTCGAAGCTCGTTCAACGAACGGCCGTGACGTCGACGAAGAAACGCGAGAGCGGACACGTCTTGCGACGGTCCGCTCTCGCGTTGTTCCTTTCGCGATTTTGGCGGAGTGCCGACTCTTATGCGAGCTTGCCCCGGGGGACGAGTCTACGCACTCTCACCTGCAGAGATACATGTTGGGGGTCGGGCTGGCCGAGAACCGACCCGCGCGTCCGTTGCAGGAGCAGCACTGACCCGCGACGTTCGAGGTGCTGACCCGCGAGCAGACGGGGCTGCAAGAACCCGACGTGGTGTTGTCGACGTCGATGAGGCCGTAGACCGGGTCGATCGAAACGACGTCGCCACTCGACTGGAACGCGATGTACGGGTTGTCCCTTCCTGCCCAGAGCAGCTTGTTCTTGAGCAGGGCGGGGGCCGCGAGCGGCGCGCCGCTCGGAGCCGTCGCCCGGAACGAGTGGTACGTGTCGCAACCGCCCGGGAAAGAGCCGAGGTGCGTCAGTTTGTGCTGCTCCGCGGGGCAGTTGTTGACCTGGAAGGGGTTTTTTCTGGCCGGGCTTTCCAG
>QGUH01000604.1 GCA_003242355.1 Pseudomonadota bacterium | reverse complement strand
TCGCAATGCCGCACGCGATCTCGCCGCCCACCGAGATTTCCACGAACTCGACGTCGTTCGGCGGAGGATACGAGAGGAAGACGCTGGTCAGCCCGTAGCAGGCCGCGGTTCGATCCGGCAGAACGGCACAGACCACGCCCTGCCCGGGCACGAGTTGACGGTACGGTCGCCCCGATGCTTCGAGGTTCAGGGCGACGTTGCTCCCCCAACAGTGACCGATGCCCTCTGCGGTGAGGGCGCACGCATCGCGCGCGTTGGCGACGACATCGATGAACGAGCCGGAGGGGACGTCCGCAATCGGCTCCCCCGGCTCGGTCCAGCAGTGAACGGTGCCCGCCTCGTCCAGCGCGCAGAGCGCTCGCGAGCTCGGAGTCGTGATCCGCGTGAAGCCGGGCTGAGCTCCGATGGGAGCGCCGGGGGGCGGTTCGAACGTCTCTGGCCAGCAGACGAGCGTGCCGTCGTCCGCGGTCACGCCGCATCCGGAGCTCCCAATGCTGACGAATTTCAGGGGCTCGAGCTCGGGGGACTCGAGATCTCCCCAACAAGCGAGCGTGCCATCGACCCGGAGCGCGCACGAGTTGGCGCCGCCTGCGATGACCCGGTCGTATCCGGTGTCGGTCGGCGCGTCGTTGACGGCGTCGCCCCCCGCACCCCAACACGCAACCCCCGTGTCTGCCGTCACCACGCACGCATGGCGTGCGCCCGCAGAAACGCGCCCCCGCGATGGGGAGACCAGGAAGGATCCGTCGCCAGCGCTGCCGGCGGCTCCGCTCGAGCCGTCGCTGCCAGCACCGCCGTCACCGCCCGCACTGCCCGCGGTGCCTCCCGCGGACGTCCCGCCTTCTTCATCGTCGGTCCCCGCGGCGGAATCGCGATCCCCAGAGCTACCCGCGTCGCCTCCGTTGCCGGAAGACGCGCCGCTCACGCCGCCGGACGCGCCGCCTGCCGCCTGTGGGTCATCGGGCTCCGTGCCGCCGCAGCGAAGCAGCAACGCAGCGGCGGCGAGCGTCAGCCCGAGGCGACCCACGCAGACGACGAGGCCCTTCATGGGCAGAACTTTAGCGCGTCGAGCGAGCGCAGCTATCCGATGATGATGCACCTGCCGAGCTCCGGCACCGGACAGGTCGTTCCCGGGCCACCCTCGAACGTATGCGTCTCGATGAAGTCCGGATCCACGAACGGAATGTCTTCGAAAAACGTCCCAAAGGTCGAAGCACCGTTCTCCGGGAGGATCTCGGTCAGACTACCACTCGTCGAAAGGTGACCGGTGAACGCCCTTTCCAGGGTGAAGAGCGAATCCCATTTGGCGAGCTTCTTTTTGAACTTCTTGGTGAAGAACAGAAGCTTGATCTTCGCCGCCAAGTCGATCTGCCCCGACAGAAACTCCGCATACGCTCCGGCGCCGTACGTCCAGTCCGCCTCCCAATCGTAGAGCGTCGGGCCGAAGGGAACGTACCCCGCGGGTGCTCCCGGGACCTCGGCGAAAGCGTACTTCGCGCTGGCAGGATAGAATGTCGGGCGGGTATCCGGGAACGCCACCTGACGGAGCGCGACGCCCGTTTGCAGCGGCGTTTGCAGGTTCACGAGCATCAACTGCCCCTCCACGCCGACGACGACGGGACCGATACCAACGCCCGCGAAAACGATCACGGAAGCGTCGAATCGAGGCCCGAGTGCCGCGCTCGTCCGAAGCTCCGCGTTCGGGGGGTCCTGCGCCGAATAGCGGAGCTCGCCGGATATCCCCCAGCTCCCCACGAGCTCGAGATCGACCGAGACGGTCACGGGCCCCACGGGATAGGTGAAGTCGAAGCGAAACCCCGTAAAGCTCTTGTCGATGTCGAGGAACCGAAGCGGGCTCGGGGGAACACTCCCGAAGATCCCGTGGCGCAGATTCGATAGACTCGCCAGGTCGGCGACGTGCCTGTCGCGGAGGTGCCGGTAGAAGTCCATCCACGCTGCGGCCATCTCCGGTCCGCGCTCGGGCACCGAACAGTCCGTTGGGAATCCGGTGAAGCCCTCGGCGTCGCCTGCTCCGCCGCCGTTCAGGCCTTCGAGCGCGCTTTCGCAGAACTGGCTCCAGCGGGCGGCGTTACCGGGGTTGAGCGGCCCGACACACTCGGAAAAGGTCTTGACCGCGATGGCTTTGAACTGCGCAGCCCGCAGCGCGAAGTACCGCTGCTCGATGGCGTCGAGGAGGCCGTTCTCGGCCGCGAGGCTTCCCCCACACACGTCGACCGCGTTTGCCGATACGTCGTCGCCCTCTCCCGGATCGATATCGAGCCCGATCAGCGTCAATTCACGCGTCAGGTCGGCCCGACAGGTCTCGAAAATGGCCGCCCCACGGGCCGCGAACACCTTGTAATCCTTCTTCCAAAGGCGCACGTCGACCTGCAGGCCGGCTTCGCTGCGAGCCAGGATGGCAGCCTGGCCACCCA
Source organism: Pseudomonadota bacterium (assembly GCA_003242355.1). Classification (GTDB taxonomy): domain Bacteria; phylum Myxococcota_A; class Polyangia; order Polyangiales; family Polyangiaceae; genus PMG-095. The sequence continues at coordinate 1,258 of QGUH01000604.1, read as the reverse complement.
AGGGGACGGGGTTGGCGTCGGCTTGGAAAACGATAGACGGCCTCGCGATGATCCCCCATTTGTCGTTGCCCGCGACGAGATCGCGGATCTCCGGCTCGGGCTCGAGATCGGCGTCGATCGCGGCTGGACTCGGCACGTTGCAGATTCTCTCGTAGTCGCCGTACGTTGCCGGTCGCGTGGGAGCAAAGGTCTTTTCCTCCGGCGTCTCGGCGGGCGGATCGTCGATGTTGCTCGGTGGCAGTCCGGTCAGCTCGTGCTCGCGCGGGTCGCTGCTGCCCGAAGCATCTTCCTCGGCACATTCGCGAATTTCCTCGCACGACCCCTGCGTCGGCTGCGCGTCGCAGGTTGGCGACCGGGCTGCGCACCGAAACTCGACGGTTTCCGCGCAGGTCGGGTCGATACAGTCGGCGCTACCCGTGCAGCCCGCCTTGCGGCAGACCTTCACGCACACTTTGCCGAAGAGCACGCAATCCGCGTCGCTCTGACAGAGCCCGAACTCGTCTTCCCAGGTGACGGTCGCCGGATCCACGCTGCAGCGATGCGTTTCGGCGCTCCCGGGGCACGTGCTGCCGAGCGGCGGCGGCCGCGTCAGCTCCTCCTCGGTCGGTTGCGCGGGATCGAGCGGATTTTCGTCGTCGTCGCAGACCCTGAAGTTCACGATGCACGAGCTCGGGGCCGACGGTTCTTCGCGATAGGCCAGCCGCGTGCTGGCTTCGATATCGTCGAGCTCCGAAACGAGCTCGAGCCCGGGATCGCACGCTTCTTGTCCAGGCGGCAAACCCAAGTCGGCGCCCAGGTCGTCTCCGTCCACGCCGACCCCGGGTTCCCAGGGCGGAATCTCTCGCGGACCAACGACCAGCACCGGCGGGAAGAAATCGGAGAACACGAAGCGGCGGTGCTGGAACGCGGCCCCGGCGTTCGTGGCGATCTGGGCGGCGAACACCGCGCCGTTGTGCGGAGACGGCGTTTCCCGCATCTGCACCGTCGCATTCGGGGCCACCAGGTACCCGCTGAACGGCGCTTCGAGAATGATCGGCGCGGTGCCCAAGTGCACGAGCAGGAGGTCGGAGCGGCTCGGGTCACCGATGTTCTCGAGCTGGCCGCGGAAGACGAGCTCATCGAGGACGTACGCACGCACCGGTCCCGCCGTCTGATCGACGATGATGCGTGCTTGCGGTTCGAGAACGCGCAGGGCATCGAAGAAGTAGTCTCCCGCCGTGAGCGTGATCGACGAGCGGGACCGCCCTTTATAACAATT
>QGUH01000603.1 GCA_003242355.1 Pseudomonadota bacterium | reverse complement strand
CTCTTGGTCCCGGGGCTCCGGCCCCCGCGGGGGGGTTCCACAACCCCCGCGCAGCCCCCCCCCCCCTCGCGCGCCCCCCCCCCCGGCCCAAGGCCCCCCGCCGATAGAGCGGCTCCAGCAGCGCCGCGGCGCCGACCTCTCCGATGCGCTGGAGGGGCGCTTGCCTGCCCTCGGCGCCCGCGCGACTCGCGGCGGAAATTCCGGGCTGCACGACGCTGCGCAGAGAGCCCGTCGCGTACGCATGCGCGACGAGCGCCGCGGGCAAGGAGCCCGGAATCGCCACGCGCGCCGCCTCCGGGACGGCATCCTCGGAGAGAAAACCGCGCGGGCGTCGCGCGCCACGTCCGGGTTGGCGCGGGCGCCCGTCGAAGGCGCGCGTGCCCTGACCGACCCCACCGATGAGAACGGCCATGGGCCCGAGGAGCACGCCGCCGCTCGCGCCGCCAACGGCGAAATAGCCCGCGAGCACGGCGTCGAGCGCGCCGCCGCCATCGGCGAGGCGCGCCGCAGCCGCACCCTGCGCGACCTCATCGGTTGCGAGTGACAGGGCGCGCGCGCGACTCACCGCTCGTCCTCTTCGTCCAGATCCCGGTCCTCGTCGTCGAGGTCGTCGAGGTCGTCGTCCTCGTCGTCGTCGAGGTCGTCGTCCCCGTCGTCCTCGTCATCGAGCTCGTCGTCGATGAGCTCGCCGTCTTCGGCGTCTTCGTCTTCGGGTGCTTCTTCCTCGTCGTCGCCGGGGCCGAAGTCGACTTCTTCGAGCTCGCTCTCCTCGCTGGCGAGAGCCGCCGCCTCTCGAATCGCCTCCTCGATCCGAGCGCGAGCGCTCGGACTGCCCCGCCCCTCGACGACGACGTACGCCTGTTCCGCTCCGACGAGCTCTTCGCCGAGTCGCGCGAGCGCGGAGCTCGTGAGCCGCGCGCCGGGACCTTGAACCCGCAAGCGCGTGTACACGACGCGATCGCCGGCACCAGACACCTGCGTCAAGTCTTCGACGAGGGTGAGGCCCGCCTCGTGCGCGAAGGCGCGCGCCGTTTCGGACTCCCAGGGCCCGCGCGGCTCCCACGCGACCCGGCGCGTGGCGTTGGCGAGCCGCGCGGAGAGGGCCTCGAGCCGCGCCCGCCCACGCGCGCTCGGACCGAGATCGGCGCCCGTCTGGAGCACGATCCACTCCGCCCCAAGCGCTTCGGCGGCAGCTTCGAGCGCCTCGACCTCGGCGGGCGCCTCACTCAAGCGCGTGACCCCCGAGGGCGGCACCCGCAAGGCGAAGGCCACGCGCTCACCGCCCTGGGCGCGGAGCTTCCTCAACGTCTTGATGGTGGGAAGCCGCCCGGGCTCGGCCCGGAGCTCCAGAAAATCGAAGCGCCGAGCATACCCCTCGACACTCCCGTGCAGGGTCGTCAGACCGACTCGCAGACGCATGCGCGAGCGCCTTTCCCACGCCTGCCCCCCGCGCGCAAGCTGGTCAGCTCAGAACACTCGCCGACGGCACGGGCTCGGGCCGCAGCGGCATATCGCGCACGACGCGCGAGCGGCGCTCCGGCGGAGCCATGGGCGGCTCGTTCACGAGCGCCTCCCAAGTCGGCTGGGTGCGCCCATGGCGATTCAAAATGGCCGGCGGGCGCAGGTGTCCGAACGCGGCGAGCATTACGTGCAGGGCCGTCCAGCGCGCGATCGGAAACACGCGCTTGGAGAAGCCCGTCGGCGGCGGGTTGCGCAAGCAATGCTCGCGCGCCGCCTCGAAAGCGTCGTAATGGCGCGCGATCGCGAGCTCGGGGCGCGACCGCTCGCGCACCTGCAGGGCCGCGTGCTGCCCCAGGGCGCGACGTCGCGGCTCGTCCTCGAGCAGGCCGCGCACGAGGCTGCCGAACTCGAGATCGCGGGCTTTCGTGTCGGGCCCGGGGTCCACGAGCAAGTCGGGCAGGACGCCGTCGAGCTGATGGGAGACCCCCATGTCGTCTCGAAATGCGACGACCGGAAGCCCGCAGTACAGGGCCTCGCTGACGACCTGGCCGTACGTCTCCGAGAGCGAGGCGTACACGAACACGTCCGCGTTTCGGTAGAAGTCGGCCACTTCGGTGACCGGAAACTCACCGACGAAGAACACGCGATGCGCCACGCGCAGCTCCTCGGCGAGCGCGCGGAACGAGTCGTGATCGGGGCCATCACCCACGAGGGTGAGCGTCGCCTGCGGAAGACGGGGCGCGAGATGCTCGGCGAAGATCCGGATCAACCGCGCCACGTTCTTCTCGCGGCTGTGACGGCACACGCACAGGAGCCGCCCGCCGCGAGGCGCATTCGCCGGGAACGGATCCCGCTCCGCCGAGCGGTCGAAGATGCGCGGATCGACGGGACGCGGAATCACGTGAATCGGAACGGTGACGCCGCGCTCGCGCCAGTAGCGCGCGAGCCCCTCGGACAGCACCACCACGCCGTCGCTCAAGTTGTACGCGCTCGCCGTCAGCCGCTCGAACTTCGGAATCACCGACTCGTCGAACAGCTCGACCACGCTGGCCCGTGCATGCAGGCGATCGGGCAACAGCACGTTGTAAACGCTCGGCAGGTGGATCGTGTTCACGCAGAGCAGCGGCACGCGCGCGCGCGAACGCAGCCAAATCCCGAGGTCGAGCAACCCGGACCCGGTTTGGGCGAGCACCACGTCGAGCCCGAGGCGTTCGGCATCGGCCAGCGCCCGGGGCGACGGTAGCGCCAGAAAGACACCGGGATGGTTGCGGAGCGGGAGCGACTCGAACAGCACCGCGCTCCGCGGCAGGTCAGCCGGACAGGTCTCGGGATCCCGGGGACCGAGCACGGTGACCCCGTGCCCGCGACGCACGAACTCCCTGTACAGGAACTGCGACGCGAACGACGAGCCGTTCGCGTACGGGATGCGAACGTAGTCGTTGATGATTCCGATGTGTTTCGGAAACGCGTTCCGAGTACTCGGTTCGAACATAGGACCGTACGACGACATGTTGGGAATCCCAAGCTGGCCAGGGCTGATGGCGAAGCCATCGGACTTTGGCGCCGCCAGACTATGCGGAGAAGCAAAGTGCTCGCCAACTCTTCGCGAAAGCACGCGCTCCGCGTCAGCGGACGGAAAGCTAGGACCATCACGCCCGTTTGGCGAGTGTGGTAACGGAATCACACTCGCTTTCACACTGTGCCTCTGAGTCACTATCGCCCTTCACCCGATCCGGACCGTGGCCCGGGCCGGGAAAAGCGGCGCGAGGCCTAGCACAGGCGAATCGGACACCGCTCGAAAACATCGGGGCAACAGAGCCGCCCCGGTCACGAGACTCGGCCAATGCCACAATCGTGCCCCGGATCCGAAGGTGGCTGGGGTCGTCGGCCTTGGGGTCGGGGCCGCCCAGCTTGAGCTTCGGGCCGGGAGCGGGCATGAACGCGCCATGGATGCGGAGCCCCCCCGCCGACGGCGCGTCGCCAAAGTGCTCGACGTTACCGAGTTTTGGTCGGAACGTGGGGGCGGCGTCCGGACCTATCTCACGAACAAGGCGCAGACGCTGACGAGCCTGGGCATCGACCATTGCGTCCTCGTTTCGGGGAGGAAAACCGCCGAGGGTCCCCTCCTGCCGAACGCCCCGGCGGGCTCTCACCTGGTCGCGCTCGGAGGGCCGCCGCTGCCGTACGACTCGACGTATCGGTTGTTCCTCCGCCTCTCCGCCGCGCGCAAGCGGA
>QGUH01000602.1 GCA_003242355.1 Pseudomonadota bacterium | reverse complement strand
TTTTTAAAAAAGCAGGGTTAACCGCCTGCGTTAAGGTTTCCCGCCATGTCCTCTGCCCCTGCTGCCCTCAATCCTTGCGGAACCTGCGCAGCATGCGCTGGGTTACGAGAAAGCCGCCCGCGATGTTGATGGAGGCGAGCAGCACCGCGAGCGCGCCGAGCACCGTCACGGGATCCTCCATCGAGCCCGTGAGCTGGAGCATGCCGCCGACGATGATGATGCCGCTGATCGCATTCGTGACGCTCATGAGCGGCGTGTGCAGCGCTGGGGTGACGTTCCAAATCACCTGCCAGCCCACGAAGCAGGCGAGCACGAACACCGTGAGGTGCGACACGAACGCGGGCGGCGCGAAGGCGCCGGCCAGCAGCAAGAGCGCGCTGCCCGCAATCACGGCGAACACGGTTCCCCCTCCCCGCTTCTGCGGGGGGGGGCCCCGGGCCGCGGCGGCCGCCGCGGCCGCCGCAGCCGCGGGCTTGGTGGCGGGCGCCGGCTTGGCCACAAGCGTGGGCTCCGGCAGCTTCGGCGGTGGCCAGAGCAGCTCGCCGTCTTTGAGCACCAGCGCGCCGCGGATGACGGCGTCGTCGAGATCGACGTGCCAGCTCTTCGCGCCGCCCATGTCGGCGAGCAGGTGCGTCAGGTTGGTCCCGTAGAGCTGGCTGGCGAGCGGGGCGAGCCGGCTCGGCAGGTCCACGTACCCGATGATGGTGACCCCGCGATGCACCACGACCTCACCCGGGCGGGTGAGCGCGCAGTTGCCTCCGGATTCTGCGGCAAGGTCGACGATCACCGAGCCTGGACGCATCGAATCGACCATCTCCTCGGTGATCAGCGTCGGCGCGGGTTTTCCGGGAACGAGCGCGGTGGTGATGATGATGTCGACGTCTTTCGCTTGCTCGGCGAAGAGCGCCATCTCCGCGGCGATGTACTCGGGACTCATCACGCGCGCGTAGCCGCCCGCGCCGGCGCCTTCTTCCTCGATGTCGATTTCGAGGAACTCGGCGCCCATGCTGTGCACCTGCTCGCGCACTTCCGACCGGGTGTCGAACGCCCGCACGATCGCGCCGAGGCCCCGCGCAGCGCCGATGGCGGCGAGCCCCGCGACGCCAGCGCCAATCACGAGCACCTTGGCCGGTGGCACCTTGCCGGCCGCCGTGATTTGCCCCGTGAAGAAGCGGCCATAGAAGCTCGCGGCCTCGATGACGGCGCGGTAACCCGCGATGTTCGCCATCGAGCTGAGCGCGTCCATCTTCTGCGCCCGCGTGATGCGGGGCACCTGGTCCATCGCGAGCACGGTGGCTCGCCGCGCCGCGAGGCGATCGATGAGCTCGCGATTCTTGGCGGGCCAGAGAAAGCAGATGAGGGTGCCGCCGACCCGGAGCAGGTCGGCCTCGTGCACGCCGAGCTCCGCGTTGTGCTCGGGCGGCTGCACTTTGAGCACCACGTCCGAGCTCGCGTACAGCGCTCGCGCGTCGGGCACGATGGTGGCGCCCGCCGCTCGGTACGCCGCGTCGTCGAACGACGCGCCGAGCCCGGCACCGGCTTGGACGAGCACCTCGAAGCCGAGCTTGATGAGTCGACTCGTGGTTTCTGGTGTCGCGGCGACACGCCGCTCGCCAGGCCTGATTTCCTTGGGAATTCCGAGTTTCATACTACCCACCGGCGCTCCGGGAGACGCGCGCGGCGCGGGACTTTACACTCCCTGCTCTCGGAGCGCACGCTCCGCCGCAAAACGGCGACGCGGCATGCTGGCGCCGCGACGACCGGCTTTCCACTCTCGAAGCGCACGGTCCACCGCGAACGACGAGCCGTCACCCTCGCCCGCACGGGGGCGGTTCCACTCTCGAAGGCTCGTTCCGCCACCAACGGCGGGAAACGGCCGCCTCCGAACGACACGGACCTCGCATTTCCGCGTCCGTTGCGGAAAGCGCCGCAACGAGCCGGAAACCTCGGCGCGGAAAACCGCAGACTCGTCATCCGCCCGAGAGAGGAGCACGGCACGGAGCGTCACGGGCACGCGGCTCGACCACGCACGCCCCGCCCTTGGCGCAGTCCGTCCGTGATCGGCTCGCGTGCGCCGGTCCGGCGCGCGCATCCGCCTCGTTTCGCAAGGGGGGCGGCTCGCGCTGCCCCCGGCGCGTTCCCATCGTTCGTCGCTCTGGGACCCGGCGCTTCGCTCCGGGAGCTCACTCGCGCGCGCGCCCGAAAATCTTCGAGCCTGGAGGAACGGAGTGCGTGAGCCAGACGTTGCCGCCGATCACCGACCCTTTGCCGATCACGGTGTCGCCCCCGAGGATCGTCGCCCCCGCGTAGATGGTGACGTCGTCTTCGAGCGTCGGATGGCGCTTCGTCGACTTGGGATCGCGCAGGTCGGTGCGCCGCGTGCTGAGCGCGCCCAAGGTCACCCCTTGGTAGATTTTGACGTTGGTGCCGATGACGCTCGTCTCCCCGATCACGACTCCGGTTCCGTGATCGAGGAAGAAGCGCGGACCGATGACGGCGCCCGGATGGATGTCCACGCCGGTCTGCGAGTGGGCGTACTCGGAGATGATACGCGGCACGATCGGGACACCGGCGACGTAGAGCTCGTGCGCGATCCGATACGCCGTGATCGCCTCGACCGCCGGATAGCTGAAGACGATCTCCTCGATGCTCTTCGCGGCCGGGTCCCCTTCGAAGGCGGCCACCACGTCCGCATTGAGGATGCGTCGCAGCTCGGGGAGCCTGCGCATGAGACCGAGCACCACCTCCTCCGCGAAGCCCGGCCGCTGCGACCGTCCGTGGAAGCGTTCCTCGTAGACGAGCGCACGCCCAATCTGCTGAACGAGCGTCTCGTATGCCGGATACAGGTGCTCGCTCACGGCATAGCGGAGGTTGTCGCGATCGAGCGAGCGCTGGCTGAAGAAGCCCATGTAGATGGCGGGCTTCAAGTGGCCGTACGCCTCGATGACGGCGCGTTTGTTGGGCAGAGCTGCCGTGTCGAGGCTGTTGATCTCTTCCGGGCCGTCGTAGCTCGCCACGACGTCGTCGATCGCCGCTTCGAGGTCCCGCGTGCGCAGCACGTACATGTGCACAAGTCTAGCGGGAACTCGGAGCGGGAACGAGCGGCGCTTCTGGTCGGTGCGCGCGAATGACGCGGCCGCGAAGCCCGCTCAGTGGGCGGCAACCGCGGCCCGGAGCGTCACCGTCACTGCGGTGCCGACGACGTCGTCACGCACCACGCTCGGTTCGTGACGACTACGGCGCCCAGCGACGCCGGCACCGCCCTGCCGACGTCGTCGTCACGCGCTGCGCTCGGTTCGTGGCGACTACGCGCCCAGCGTTGCCGGCACTGCGCTCAGTTGGTGGCGACCACCGCGCCCAGCGTCGCCGACACCGCGGTGCCCACGTTCTCGTCGCGCACCGAGACCGGGAAGATTCGCTTGTCGGACCAGTCGAGGCGGCCGTCGAGCTTGAACACCACGCTCGGATGCGGCGCCCAATCCAGCGTCACCGTGCCGGTCACGAGCGAGATCGAGTTGCCCGGAAACCCGCTCGTGTTGCCCGAGGGATCGCCGTAGTACTCGAAGCGCCCGCCGAGCCCGACCGCTTCCGAGAGCGCGTACCGAGCCGAGGCCGCAATGCCGTACCACTCGTACGACTCGAACCGCGCGAGGTCGTCGGCGCGGCGTTGCGTTTCAAACCAGACTCTCCGTTTAA
>QGUH01000601.1 GCA_003242355.1 Pseudomonadota bacterium | reverse complement strand
GAGGGGCGAAGAGCGCCCCGCTCCATCGCGTTCCGGCCCGCCGCCCGCTGCGTCGCGAGGCCGAAAGCGTCCCGCCGTCGATGCGCTGCCGCGCGCCCCACGGAGCCCGAAGGGTCCCGCCCTCGATGGACTGCCGCGCACCGGGCGCGCACGGCCGCGCCCGGCGCTTCGAAGGCGCGGTTCGCGTCGACTGGCGCTCAGTGGGCGCCCGGGATGAAGCTCAGTGGGCGCCCGGGATGAAGCTCAGGACGATGTCGAACACGATGAGCAGCACGATGGCGAGCTCGAGCAGCACGAGGCGACGGTCCCGCGCCGTGTCGAGCACGAGCTCGAGCGCTTCCTGGATGCTGCGCAGCTTCATCTCGACGGCCTGATAGCGATCGACCAGATCGAACTCGGCGCGCAGGCGATCGTAGATGCGATCGATCACCGGATCGTCCCAGGCCTCGTCGGGCTTGTCGAGCAAGTGCAACACCGACAGGATCTCGTTGCGCGTCCCGACCGCGGCCCCGATGAAGCGGTGCAGCGGGCGCGTGCTCCACGCCACGGTGCCCCGCTGCTCGAGGCGATGCACCATACGGTCGGTCCGGGCGAACATCTCCTCGGCGATGCGCTCGTAGTATTCCATCGCGGCGCTCTGCGCGACGGTGAGCGCGACGACGCTCACGCGCCCCTCAGTGAGCTGGTCGAGCACGAGGACTCCGTCGACGACGCCAGCGCGGGCTTCGGGATCCGATCGCACCGAGAACTCCTCGTTGATCACCGTCGGCCACGTCAGCTCCGGGCGCGCCTGGCGGAGCCGCTTGAGCACCTCGTCGCGAGCGCTCGAGGGCACGTCGAAGAACACGGCCGCGCCGAACGGATAAACGAAGACCTCGCCCCCCCCGTGCACGCGGAAGCGCAGATAGCGCGCCGTTCGGCTCGCCTCGGGAAACACCCGAGCGAGCTCCTTCAGCGACAGCTTCTCGACGAACGCCGCCGCGTAAAAGGTGTGTGTCGTCCGGTCGAGCGTCTCCGCGGGCGCGCTGGATGCAGACTCCAAATCCCCTCGGCTCCTTTTTCCTCAGGAGAGCCCGTAGTCCATGTTCATCGCCCTCCGCATCTCGGCGAGCGTCGCGTTCGCTCGCCGATTGGCCTCCTCGATTCCCTGCCGGAGCACGCGGCGCACGACCTCGTCGGCATCCCGCTCGAGCTCCGCACGGCGCGCGCGCACGGGGGCGAGCGTATCGTTCAGCACCCGCGTGAGCTCCTGCTTGAGCGCGAACCCGCCCGCATCGCCGAGCCGGTCCGCGACGGCTTCGGGCTTTTCTCCCGTGCACAGAGAAATCAGGAGCACGAGATTGCTCACCTCCGGCCGCCGTTCGGGATCGTAGGTGATGCGCCGATCGGAATCGGTCTTGGCGGAGCGAATGAGCTGCGCCGTCTCGTCGGCGGTCGCCTTGAGGAGGATCGCGTTGTTGCGGCTCTTGCTCATCTTCTGGGACCCATCGAGCCCGAGGATCTTCGGCGCTTCCGACAGGAGCGCCATCGGCTCCGGGAAGAGCGGTTGGTCGTCGCGCGGGTAACGCTGGTTGAAGCGCCGCGCGATTTTCCTGGAGAGCTCGAGATGGGGGAGCTGATCCTTGCCGACCGGCACGAGGTTGCCCTTGCAGAACAAGATGTCGGCAGCCTGGTGCACGGGGTACGTGTACATGGCGGCGTTCACGTTCGTGAGCCCTGCCGCCTCGATCTCTTCCTTCACCGTGGGATTGCGATCGAGCTCGCCCATGCCCACCAGCGTCAGGAACGGCAGCAGCATCTGGTTGAGCGCCGGAACGTGGCTGTGCACGAAGACGTAGGTCCGGTGCCTTTCCGGATCGAGCCCGACGGAGAGGTAGTCGAGCACCAGATCGCGGACGTTCTCGTGGATACGGGGCGCGGTGTCACGATCGGTGAGCACCTGATAGTCGGCAATGACGATGAAGCATTCGACGCCGAGCCCCTGGAGCTTCACGCGATTCTGGAGCGAGCCGAAGTAGTGGCCGATGTGCAGGGCGCCGGTCGGTCGGTCACCGGTCAGCACGCGATACTTTTGCGGGTTCGTAGGTAAATCGCGCCAGATGGCTTCCGACCGGCGCACGGCCTCTTCGAACGTTCCAACCGTTTTTTCCATGGACTTGCGCACGGCCCACGGCCGCGGGCGCCCAGGCTAGCACGCGTCGGACCACGGGGTCACTCCGTTCGACGCCGTCGGTCGCTAGAGGCAGAAGCCGAAAAGGCAGATGGCGTTGCCGCGGCAGCGATGGTTGCACTGCCCGCAGTGGTTCGGGTCGAGCAAGGTGTCGACGCATTCGCTGCCGCACCGCGATTTGCCCGGGTCGCAGACGATTTCGCAAGCGCCGTTCCGGCAGCGCGCCTTACCGGTGCGTGAAGAGCACACGCGCCCGCACCGGCCGCAGTGGTTCGCGTCACCGTTCAGGTCGACGCAGGTGTCGCCGCAAGCGCTCCTGCCCGCTCCGCACACGAATCCGCACCTGCCCCGCTCGCAAACCGCCGACGCGTGCTCGGGCGCCGAGCACACCGTTCCGCACGCCCCGCAGTGGCGGGGATCGGTGCTCACGTCCACGCAGGCCTCGTTGCATTCGACCGATCCCTCGGGGCAGAGCAGTCTGCACTCCCCGTCGGTGCAGACCTCGCCGCTCGCGCAAACGACGCCGCAGGCGCCGCAATGCTTCGGGTCGCTCGTGAGGTCGACGCAAGCTCCGTCGCAGCTCGAAAACCCCGCCTCGCAGTCGATGCCGCACACGCCGCCGCTGCACGTCGCTCGGCCGAGCTCCGGACGCGGACAGGCGTTGCCGCACTGCCCGCAGTGGCTCGGATCCGTCGCGAGGTCGACGCAGGCGCCCCCGCACGGCTCGAGCTCGCCGTCGCACCGAATTCCGCACGTGCCGTCTTGGCACACGGCGACGCCGCGGGGCACGCTCGGGCAGCTCTTGCCGCAAGCCCCGCAGTTTCTGGGATCCGTGGCCACGTCGACGCAGGTACCGTTGCACCCCTCCCGTCCCGGCGGGCAATCGGTGATGCACTCGCCTTCGACGCACACTTCGCGCTCGCCGCAGCGACGGCCGCAGGCGCCGCAGTTGGCGAGATCTCCGGCCAGATCCACGCAGGCGTTCCCGCAGCGGACGAAACCGGGGTCACACTCGATCCCGCAAACGCCCTTTTCGCAGAACGCGCGCCCGAACGCCGGCGCGTCGCACACGACGTCGCAGGCGCCGCAGTGGTTGCGTTCCGTCTCGAGATCGACGCAGCCATCGTCGCAGAGAGCGTAGCCCGCGTCGCACTCGACCGTGCATGCGCCGGCTTCGCACACCGCGCGCCCGTGTTCCGGCTCGGGGCACTTTCGACCGCACTCGCCGCAATGCTCGGCAGAGCTCGCGAGCGCGACGCACGCTCCATCGCACTCGCGCGTGCCCAAAGGACACGCGCTCACGCAAGCGCCGTCGGAGCACACCTCGCCCGATCCGCACGCCTTGCCGCAGTCGCCGCAATGGCTCGGATCGGCCTGCGTGTCCACGCAGGCGCCGCCACAGACTTTCCTCGGAGCGTCGCATTTGCTGCGGCAGACTCCGGCGTCACAGACGGCGCGGCCGCCCTCGGGCTCGTCGCCGCGGGCGCGCCCCCCCCCGCAGTTTCCGCGGGCGCGAGCAAAGGCACCACA
>QGUH01000600.1 GCA_003242355.1 Pseudomonadota bacterium | reverse complement strand
CGAATCCTGCCATCGGAACGGCGTCGGCGTGCCAATCGAGGGGACCGCTCGTTTTCGGGCGGCGGATGGCGCTCGCGCTGTTCGGAACGGGGCCTTGCCTGATCGGCACGAACGCGCTCGCGGACGATGCGGGCCCCACGTTCCGAATCATCGTTCACCCCGACAACCCGAGCACCGGTGAGAGCCGCACCTTTCTCTCGGACGCGTTTCTGAAGAAGGTGACCCAATGGCGGGACGGGCACACCATCAAACCCGTCGATCAGCATCATCGGTCGGCGGTGCGCGAAGATTTCTCGAAACGCGTGCTCCGGCGTTCCGTCGCGGCCATCCGACAATACTGGCAGCAGCGCATTTTCTCCGGGCGCGGAGTACCGCCTCCGGAGCTTCCGTCCGACGAGGCCGTGGTCGACTACGTGCTCCGGAATCGGGGCGCCGTCGGATACGTCCGCGCCGACACGAACCTCCGCGGCGCCCGCGTCCTCCAAGTGTACTGACCCTCACGAATCGAGAGTGGCCTGGAATACTCCCTCCGCGTAGCCGGAGACGACGTTCCAGTTGTACTTCTCCTCCACAGCAACCCGGCCGTTGCGCCCCAACGCTCGGCAGTGATCGTGGTCGGCCAACAACGAGCCGATGCCGTGCGCGATGCCCCCGGGGTTGGCGTCCACGAGGAACCCGTTGACGTCGTGCCAAATGTATTCGGTGGGACCGCCGGCCTTCGTGGCGACGACCGGTTTGCCCGCGGCCCATCCTTCGAGAGCCACGAGCCCGAACGGCTCGTTGCGGCTCGGCATGACCACGATGTCGGAAGCGCGAACGACCTCGGTGTACTCCCCGCGCGGCAGAGGCCCACAGAACCGAATCGCGTGGGCGACGCCGAGCTCGTGCGCACGACGGACCAGACCATCCATCTCCGGTCCACCACTCGAGATGATGAACTTCGCCCCCGGGAAGTAGCCGAGAACCATGGGCACCGCTTCGACGAGCATGTCCAGGCCCTTCTGGTAGGTGGCGCGGCCAGCGGTGAAGATCGTCGGGTCGAGCGGGGCGATCCCGAAGCGGCCCTTGACCGGGGCCGGATCGATGAAGCCGTCGAAATGGTGATAGGCGACCCCGTTCGGGACGACGTGGATCTTGGAGTGGGGCACCGCGTAGAACCGCTGCAGCTCGCTCGCCAGAAACCCGCTCACGGCGATGATGGACTTGGCGCTGTAGCACCCTGCCGCTTCGGTGTCGCGAATCCACCGTGCGAAGCCCTCGTGGAGCTGATTGCCGTCCCGACCGTACTCGGTGGAATGCATGGTGAGCACGCTCGGAGTGCCGAATCCGTACCATACGTACGGGATGCAGTTGGCCGTCATCCAATCGTGACAATTGACTAGATCGAATTTCCCGATCAGGTTGGTGACCTGGCTGAAGCGGTGGACCATGGCCTTGCACATCCAGTCCATGGTTTCGACGAAGTTGTCGCTGATACCGTGATCGACCCGATGATAGTGGACCCCGTCGATCCGATCGTAGTCGCCTTGCCCTGGACCACGACGGGTGAACACGTGGATTTCGTGACCGCGCCGCTCGAGACCGGCAGAGAGCTCGGTGACGTGCACGCCGAGGCCGCCGAGCGCAATGGAATGAAGAGACTCCCAGGCAAATACTGCGATACGCATTGACCCCTCGTACGTTGAAAAATGGCGCGTTCCGCCCGTTTCGACGCGGCCATATGAACACGACGCACGAACGAATGGAAGCCTCCAGCGCAGGTTGAAATCACCGGATTTGATTTTTGCTACCACGCGGAGTGCGTAATCTCCCCCCCTGGTTTAGACACCCACTCTGCGGACCCACGCCGAAGATCGAGACGCGAGCTTCCCAACGACCGACGGTCGGGAACTCGCCGAAAACACGCGGACACCAGCGCCCGAACGGGTGGGAGAGCCGCCGAATTCACTTCGGCGGCGGGCGGCGCGAGCCGCCCCTCGTCGAACCGATCGGGTCTAGGCGAGTCGGTGGAGACGCGGCTGTTTTCGCTTCGCAGCGCGAGCCGCCCCTCGTCGAACCGATCGGCGTTCTAGGAGCGCGCCGAGACACACGGAGGACGGCGGTGAACGGGGAGCCCGCGTGGCGAGAGTCGGCCGAGTTCGCTCCGGCGGAAAGGGCCGCACGTGCCGCCGGCCCTCAGCGTCGGCGTTCGCGCATCTCTTCGTGGATGCGCTCCTGGACGGCGGGCTCGAGGCGTCGGATGGCGGGAAAGACGACGCGTTCTTCGAGAGAGAGATGCTCGCCGAAGGCGGCGCGGAGCTCGGCCGCGGTGCGAGCGAGCGCTGCACGGTGCTCCTGGTGCGCGGGAGCGGCCTGCACGAGAGCGAGGTGTTCGAGGAGCGCGCGCACGAGCGGCTCGTGCTCGGCGTGCTCGCGCTCCATCGTGCGGAGCGCCTGGTGAACTTCCGGCGAGAAGCCTGCGGCCGCGTCGAGCAGACGGGGGAGGATGCTCTTCTCTTCGTCCGCCACGTGGAGCGGCAGCGCGATCGTGAAGTACCGCTCGCAGCGCGAGCACGCGTCGACGACGCTCGCGTCGTCGAGATCCGCGCGCCGCCCCGTCGTTTCGGCGATACGCACGAACGTCCGAATGCGCTCGTGACACTCGCTCAAGTGATCGACGAGATCGCCCGCGGGCTTCGACGTGCGTCCGATGGAAGTGAGCATGGGAAGGCTCGCGCTCGTCGAGCATGCCACGAAATCGCCTCGAACGCCGATCCGTTGCTCTGGCCTGCCGCGCCGCCGTGCGCCGTCACGCGCCCGCAAGCGTTTCGAACGGCTCCGAGACTGCGCCGCCGTGAACCGAATGGGACCGGGGAAAGATGCTGGAATCGAGAACGCTTCCGCGCGCCCGCCGGGGGTCGAGGTAAGATGGAGGGGATGCAGGCTCGAATACCGGATGCAAGTCGTTGCGCCGGCTGCCTCGGCAGCGGTGAGACCCCAACGGACTACGGGATGGTGGATTGCCCGGATTGCGGCGGCGCCGGATTCCTTCCGTCGAGGAACGTCTTGGTGGAGTGGCGCGCTCGCGACATCGAACGGGCGTTGTCGCAAGGACGCACCGCGGACAGCGACGACGTGCGTTGGTTGCTCGCGGAGTTGCGCGCCGCGCGGCGAGCGCTCACCGAAATCATCGCGCTCGCGCACGACGCGCACGATCCCGATCAAATTGCGCTCAAGATCCGGTTTACCGCGAACGGCGCGCTCGGGATGTACGACGTCGCACCGGCGAACGCCACCGAACGAGAGTCTCGTCCCTCCTCGCCAGCGTGACCGGCCCGCCAGCGTGACTGGCGGCGCGCCCGCCTTCGCGCACGCCGCCGTGCCAGGCTCCCGACCACTCGTCGTTCGGGAGCCTGAGCACTTTTGGCCCTGCGCGGCAGGTCGGGACGTCCGCAGTCCAGTTCAGGCGACCGCCGCGGTCAGCAGCGCGAGCGCGGCGCGAAGCCGTCTGCGCTGACGCCGTCCGCCTCGACTTCGACGGAACACTGCTCGTCTGCGCTGACGCCGTCCGCCTCGACTTCGACCGTGGTCGGGACGCTCCCGATGAGCTGCGCATCACACGGCATCTTGTCCCGTACGAGCCGTCACGCAGAAGGCAGCAGCTCAGCTGGTGACGGCGAAACGGGGTGTTCGCAAGTCTTTACCGGACGCGCTCCCGCCC
>QGUH01000599.1 GCA_003242355.1 Pseudomonadota bacterium | reverse complement strand
CCATCGTTCAGCTGTCGGACGTGCACATCGGCATGTTCGTGGACGAGCCCGAGCTCAGAGCCGCCGAGCACTTCGTGGCGCGCGCTCGACCGGACTTGATCGTGCTCACCGGCGATCTGATCGACAACGACGGACGCCTCGCGTACAAGCTCGGCCGCTTCGTGCGCCGACTCGCCCCGCTGGCGCGCGAGGGCATCGTCGCGATCTCCGGAAATCACGACTTCTACTCGGGCATCGACGAGACCGTGGACGCGCTCGAGGGAGGGGGCGCGCGGGTTCTACGCAACCGCGGAGTCGTGATCGGCGAGCGCGGCGCCGGGTTCGCACTGCTCGGCGTCGATGACGTGCGCGCGCCGCGATTCGTGCCCGGGGGTGGGCCGGACCTCGACGCCGCGCTGGCGTCGCTTCCCGCCGTCGGCGGTCGCGTTTCGGGTGCGAGCGAGCTGCCGCGCATCCTGCTCTGCCACAATCCCGTGTACTTCGAGAAGGCCGCCGGCCGCGTCGCTCTCCAGCTCTCGGGGCACACGCACGGGGGGCAAATCAACCCGTTCGTGCGCCCGGCCGACTGGGTATTGAAGAACGGCTGGGTCGCCGGCTCGTACCATTTGCAGGGCTCGCACCTCTACGTGAACCGCGGCTTCGGCACCGCGGGGCTCCCGGCGCGCATCGGCGCTCCCCCGGAGATCACGCGGATCGTGCTCACGGTGTGAGCGGGCGTTTCCCCCGGCCGGCAACCCGCGCGTCCGCCCGTGCCGTGAGTCACGGCCGCCGCTGAGTCCGTGGGCCCCACGCGCACGGCGCCGTCCCAGCGTTGGTCGCGGCAGCCACGACACCACGGAGCAGCGGCCGTGGCGGTAGCGCGCGCGCACCACTGTGGAGGGTGATGATTCGGCGCTCGAACCGTTTGGGTGGGATAACCTGCTCTTTTCGGAGCTCGAGGGGACGGCGCCGTTACGCGCCGGGCCCCGGGCGTGCCGTAATCGGTTATCTTCGAGGGGTGAAGGTCACGGTGGTCGGCTCCGCCGATGCGTTCAATGCGTCGGGGCGCGGCAATTCCTGTTACCTCGTGGAAGGCGCGCACGGAGCGCGGCTCATGATCGACTTCGGGCCGACGGCGCTGCTCGGGCTCCGGCACGTCGGCGTAAGCCCGAACGACGTGAGCGCGATCGCCTTCACCCACCTGCACGGCGATCACATGGGCGGCTTTCCCGCGCTGATCATCGATGCGCTCTACGACGTGCCGCGCACGGCCGCCTTGCCGGTGCTGGGCCCTCCGCTGACGAAACACACGCTGGGCGTGCTCCTCGACACGGCCTACGGCATCGCGCTCGACGAGGTCACCGACTTCTCGCTCGAGATCGGCGAGCTCGCGCCGGGAGAAACGCGCCTGCTCGCGGGCTTCGAGGTGCGCGGCTTCGCCGCCGATCACATGAGCCCGCCGCACCAACCGCTCTGTCTCAGGGTGACCGATCCCGACGGGAAATCCGTGGCCTTCTCGGGGGATACCCGATTCTGCCCGGGGTTGTTCGAAGCGGCGGACGGCGCCGACCTGCTCGTCGCGGAGTGCACGCGGCTCGCGCCTCCCGCCGGGCATCACTGTACCTGGGAAGAGTGGACGACCCGTTGGTCCCAGCTTCGAGCACGCGCGCTCCTCCTCTCCCACCTCGGGACCGACGTGCGGGAACGGAGCGCCGAGTTGCAGAGGACCGCAGGTGCGCCGCTTCCCCTCCGGTTCGCGGATGACGGGCTCGCAATCGAAGTTTGAGCCCCGGGTGGGAGCGGCACGCGGATTGCGAGTGTCCCTCGCACGTCCGCGAGTGCTCTCCATCCACACGCCCCGTCGAGGCAGCGTTCCACGTGTAGCCGAAGCCTGGCTTCGGGCTCGCGAGGAGCTCCGCTTCGAGACGCATCGCCGTCCCGGACGTCCCGATTCGGCACCCCGAAACCATGGTCGTCGTGAACGCTGAACGTCCTCCCGTCCCTCCCCCATCCCTGATCGCCGCGCACATCTTGGCCGAGGCGGTCAAGCCGGATGCGTCGTTGCTCGAGCTCGCAGCGCTCGCCCAGCGCGACCCGAACCTCACCTTGCGCCTTCTGGCTTTGGTGAACAGCGCGGCGTTCGGACTGCCGATGAAGGTCGCCGATGTGCGGCAGGCGGCGACGATGGTGGGGCTGCGTGGCCTGCGCAACCTCGCGTTGAGCCTGGTCGTGACGGACATGGCGCCGTTGAGCGCCGACGGAGAGGTGCTGCTCGCCAACTCCCTGCGCCGGGCCGCTGCTGCGCAGCTCATCGCGTCCGCCACGGGCGAGCGCGCCGTCGACGAGTACTTCACGGCGGGCCTGCTGCTCGAGGTCGGCTTGATCGCTCGAGCGCGCGACAGCTTGCCGGCGGTGACCGAAACCGCGCTGCAGCCCGCGATGACCCGCGTCGTGATGGAGCGAGCGGAGGGCGCCGTGGATCACCCGACCCGGGGCGCCCAGATCGCTCGCGATTTCCAATTGCCTCGAAGGCTGATCGACGCCGTCGCCCGACACCACGACCAGGAGCCGCCCGAGGAGCGCCTCGCGCTCATCGCGTGGGCGGCCGAGCGCACCGCCGCAGTTTGGGAGAGCGGCAGCCCCGGCGAGGAGCGCGACAACGCGCTCTCGGCGCTCGCGCGCGTCGGGCTCGACGAGCGAAAGAGCCGCGAGATCTTCGAGCAGATCCCGGACATGGTGAACGAGGCGGCAGCCACGCTCGGTCGGCGCGTGCCGCGGCAGCAGAAACTCGAGGCGCTGCTCCTCGACGCGAACCGCATCCTGTCGCAGATGAACCGCAACTACGAGGGAACGGTTCGCAAGCTCGAAGCCCTGCTCCGGGAAAAAGAGGAGCTGATGCGCGAGCTGCAGGAGGCGAACGCTCGCTTGCTCGAGCTCACTGCCACCGACACGCTCACGGGGCTCCTCAACAAGCGCTCCCTCGACGAAGCGCTCGCCCGCGACCTCGCACGGGCGGACCGCACGCGAACCTGGCTCGGGATCGTGTTCATGGACGTCGACCACTTCAAGGCGGTCAACGACACGCGCGGTCACCAGGTTGGCGATGCGGTGCTCAAAGCGGTCGCTCGAATCGTCATGAGCTCGTTGCGCGCGGGGGACATTGCCGCGCGTTACGGGGGCGAGGAGTTCGTTGCGGTGCTCCCTGGCTCGGACGTGTCCGGCGCGATCGTCGTCGCCGAACGCATCCGCCATCAGATCGAAGCGACGCCGATCTCGACGCCTTCGGGAGTTCTGCGGGTGACGGCGAGCTTCGGCGTCGCCGCCATGCGGGGCCCCGGGTGCCGTGGAGCCGCCGCCCACTTGCTCGCGCGCGCCGACGCGGCGCTCTACGCAGCCAAGGGGGCGGGTCGAAACCGAGTGGTCGCGGCAGAGTAGCCGGTGTCTGCCGACTCCGGGCCCGCCCCGAGCGAGGAGCGGGTTGGGACCGCGCCCAGGTACGCGCGGGCAGCGCCGAGCAGGCTGCCCGCGTGGAACGGGGCGGCGCGTACCGCCGCTACGAAACGAGGCTAGACCGCCGATCGGTCGAACCGATCGGCGGTCTAGGGCGCGTAGTCCACCGCGAGCACCGCGTCGGAGGCGTCGCTCGTCACGAGCCGCACGCCGCCCGGGAGAACGGCGAGGCCACACGGGCGGTGGCGCCACTCGGCGGCGGCGTCACCGGGGGCC
>QGUH01000598.1 GCA_003242355.1 Pseudomonadota bacterium | reverse complement strand
CCTGCTGCTGGAACAGCATCACGCGGAACCCGTCGAAGCCCGCGTCGCGCAGCGCCTTCCGGTACTCGGTGACGTACATGCCGAAGCGGCAAGGCCCGCACGCCCCGGCCGTCAAGAACACGTAGTCTTCGATGATTTGCCGGGTGGAGAGGCCCTTCTTGTCGCGCAGGTGGATCAGGAACTTTACGAGGTTGCCGACCGTGAAATAGGTCGGATTGCACTGCGCGCGGTTACCGAACTCCTTGCCCACTTGCAGGGCCTCGTTGTCCGGGCAATCGAGCGCCACGACGTTGTAGCCGAGGCTCTTGAACGCGCCCTCGACGAGGTAGTCGTGCGCCATCGTGAGCCCGCCGATGAGCAAGGTAATCTTGCCTTTTTCGCTCTTGGTGAAGCTCAGGTTGGCCATGTCTTCGAGCCAACGCTCTTCGGCCTCGAGCCCCAGGCGCGCGCGCTCTTCGCGCTCGAACTTGCGGAGCTCGGCGTCGATGTCGAGCGCGTCGGGGTCGTTGACGAGCGGAAGCCGTTTCTTCGTCTCTGCCGTGGCGATCTGAGCGATGTCGGTCATGGTTCCTCGTGCACGCTGATTCGGAGCAGGGGAGGGGTTTCGAGAGAGAGCGGGGCGTCGTTTCGCGAGCGATCACTCGGCCGCGGTCACTTCGGGGAGCGGGGCCGGCCGCAGCCGTTCGATGGTTCCGTCGGGGCGCTTCTTGCCGAGCTGGACCACTCCGGGCGCCGGCGCCTCCGTGTCGGCCTTGTGCTCCGCCTGGTACGCCCGCACGCGCTCCGAAAGCTCGGCGATTCGACGCTCGATTTCCGGATCGCGCCGCTTGAGGCTTTCGAGCTGCGCCTGCTTGAGCTTCAAGAGCTCGAGGCGCTTCTTGTCGATCGCGTGGGCGAGCTCGCGCTTCTTGCGCGTGACGTCCTCGAGGCGTTCCTGCTGCAAGCGCAGCGAGTGCGCGTACGTTTTCACGCGGATCTTGATCGAGCCGCCCGGTTTGTTGGCGTCGAGATCGTGAAGGGCCGCCGTGGGCGTCTTCGACGTGTGCAGGATCGTGTCGATGAGCCCGTAGGTCGGCGCGTCGTGCCCGCACTTGAAGCTCGAAAGGTCGAGCACGGCCACGTTCGGGTGGTGCGCGGCGAAGTTCGCGGCCCACACCTTCTGCGCGCTGTTGGCCGAATAGTTCTCGGGCCACACGTGGTTCAGCTCGAGCGGGCTCTTGATCACGCCGCGCTCGAGCTCGTCCTTGTAGAACCGATCGAGGTACGCGCGGTCCTTCGGGATCGAGCGGATGCTCAAGATGGGGTAGCCGAGCACCTGGAACTCCTCGGGGATCCCGTGGTTCAGGCCGGGGTCGGCGTGGTACGGCCGATTGAGCACCAAAATCGCGATCCGGTCTTCGGCTTCGACGGTGTCGAGGATGGCGCGGCCCTTCTCCTCGAGATCGCGCTCGAAGGCGTGCAGCGCGTTCCACGCCTCGCGGCACGCGTGGTCGCTCTCGTCCTCGGTGACGCCGAGGCGCGGTCCCCACACCTCGAACATCCGCCGCGCGAGCAGGTTCGGCTCCGCGAAGGAGAGCGCTGGGTCCACGTACTCGATGCCCCGCTGCGCGAAGAAGTCGACCTCCTTGGTGAAGGCCGCCTTCACGACGTCCGGCGTCCCCGCCACGATCGGGCACGAGGCGTTGTCCATCGTGTCCGCGACGAAGCTCGGCACGTGCGTCAGGATCGGGAAGAAGATGTAGCTGAGCGCGCGCTTGCGCTCCGGATCGTGCTTGTGGAAAAGCAGATTGTGGATGTGGGCCTGCACCACCTTGCTCGGGAAGCACGGGTCCACCGAGCCGTACTTGCCGCCCTCCACCCACATCTCCTCGCTCGTCTCGTCGCTCCAGACGACGTTCGTGCGGCCGATGCCGAGCGCCTCGAAGTACGTCCGGAAGAAGGGCGCCGTGCTGTACATGTTGAGCACGCGCGGCATGCCGATGCGAATCGCCTTGCGCCGCTCTGCCGCCTCCGCGCTCGACCGCCGGAAGGGCCGCGTGATGCGCTCGCGCTTGATGCGGAACAGGCCCGGCACCACGCGCACGTCTTCGATCGGCGTGCCCTCCGCCGGGAGCGGCTCAGGATCGTAGAAATGAGCGAACGCGCGGCGTGACTCGTAGTCCACCAGGTTCGGGTACGCCGCCGCGATCTTCTTGCGCTCCGCCATGAGCGCGAGCATCGCTTCCTTGCTCTCGACCGTGCCTTTCTCGCACGAGAACCCGGAGATGTAGCGCGCGGTCGTGCCGTCCGGGCGCTTGGCGTCGATGAACGTGCGCTTGCACTCGTTCGCGCAGAAGTGGCACGTCGTGCTCTCGTCGTTCTTCGTCGTGTACTCGAGCGCGAGCGCCGCCTCGATGCCGATGAAGCGCGTCTTGCCGGTGCGCTTGTACCGCCGCAGCGTTTCGATGGCCGCGCCGATCGCGCCCGCTTCACCGGTGTGCGGGTGCACGAACACTTCCGCGCCCGGCACGCGCTCCTTGATGTAATCCACCTGCGCCTTGACGGCCGCGAGGTTGTACTGCGTCCCGCCCTGGAGCACGAACTTCTTGCCCAGGGAGGCGAGCCGCGGGATCTGCACCACGTACTGCCACACGTTCTTCGGCAGCACCTGGGCGAGGCCGGCGAGCAGCTCCTCCTTCTGGTACCCCTCTTTTTGGAAGTTCACGCGATCGGAATCCAGGAACACCGCGCAGCCGTAACTGAACTTCGGCGCGAGCTCCGCGCGGAACGCGTTGTCCGCGTACTCGGTGACGGGGATGCCGAACTGATCCGCCATCGCCTGCAGCAACATGCCGTTCCCGGCGCTGCACGAGTTCGACAGCTTGAAGTTGTGGATGTCCCCGTTTTTCATGAACAGGACCTTGATGTCCTGTCCGCCGATGTCGCAGATCACGTCGACGTCGCCGAAGAAGTGCACGGCGCTCATCATGTGCGCGACCGTCTCGACGATGTTCACGTCGGCGAGCAGCGTCTGCTCGAGCACGTCCGCCGCGTAGCCCGTCGCGCCGAAGCCCAGGCACTCGAGGCGCGCGCCTTGCGACTCGACGTGATCGCGGATCGTCTTGAGCAGCTCCTTCGTATCCTGGATCGGATTGCCCTTCGAGAGCTGGTAGGCCTTGCACAGGATTTCGCCCGACTCGTCGATCAACACGGCCTTCGACGAGGTCGAGCCGCCATCGAGCCCGATCACGCCGCGCACGACGCTGCCCGGCTCGAGCCGCGGCGGCGTGAACTTCGGTATGCGGTAGGCCTCCACGAAGCGCCGCGTCTCCTCGTCGTTCGCCGACAGCGGCGGGCCCGCCTTCTCGCCGAGCCGCGCGCGGCGCCCGTTGGTGATGAACTCTTCGAGCCCCGCGAGCCCGAGGAAGCGCCCGGCCTCGTCGCCCTCGGCGATGCCGAACAGCGCGGCGCCGAACGCGGCATAGAGCTCCGAGTTCTGGGGCACGAAGATGAGCTCTTCGATCGGGACGTCCTTCGGGTAGTCGTAGCCGCGATCGCGCCACGTCTCCGGAATGCGCTTTTGCCAGCACTCGCGCAAAAACGGCAGATACGTGTTGGGCCCGCCGAGCAAGAGCACCCGCGCCTTGAGCGGACGGCCGCCGGGGGGCACGCCCAGTTTTTGCACAACGACCGCGTCGCCACGGGAGTTCAACACCCGGT
The DNA here is from genome assembly GCA_003242355.1 of Pseudomonadota bacterium. Classification (GTDB taxonomy): domain Bacteria; phylum Myxococcota_A; class Polyangia; order Polyangiales; family Polyangiaceae; genus PMG-095. Next base: position 9 of record QGUH01000598.1, on the reverse strand, counting down.
TTTTGGAAA
>QGUH01000597.1 GCA_003242355.1 Pseudomonadota bacterium | reverse complement strand
TTGGGCGTGTAAACGTTTGGCACGGGGTTGCGCCCCCCCGGGACTGGTCTTCAGGGGGACCCGTGCGGCCGGGGGACGGGCGGCTGCGGTCCTTGTTATCTCTGCGTGATTGGCGCGCAGGCCGGACGTCGGTGCGCCAAACTCTGCACGTTCGACGGCGCCCTGGAGTGTCCCCGGGGGATGTTGTGCGGAGAGACCGACATCGAAGGGTACGGGGTGTGCACCTGAGGCGGCTCGAGTGGGTGCTCGCTCTGCTCGCGGTGGCGTTGCCCCCGGGTTGTGGCGCGCGCAGCGGCCTCCCTGGCGAGGAGCTGGTTCGCTGCGCGGTTGCGGCGGACTGTCCCGCGACGGCGTGCGAGACCGCCGAGTGCGTCGCGGGCGTGTGCGAGCTGACACCCCTTCGGTGCGACGATGGCGATCCCTGTACCGACGATCGGTGTGAACCAGACGTCGGGTGCATCTACCGCCCGCGCACGGACGATGCCGATGGAGATGGGCACCGGGCTCCACTCGCCGGGTTTGCCCCGGGCGAGCCCGGCGCGTGCGGCGACGACTGCGACGACCGCAACGCGCTCGCCCATCCCGGGCGCACCGAGACGTGCGACGGCCTCGACAACGACTGCAACGGCGTCATCGACGACGGCGCGCGCTACGGGCCGAGCGGCGAGGCGCCCGTGCGCATTTCGGCGAGCGCCCTGCGCGCCTATCGCGGCGATCTCGCTGCCAGCAAGGAAGGCTTCGTGCTCACGTACGCGGGGCTCGAGGCGGACGACACCAATCTGTTTCGGCCCGTCTTCGTCGGTCTCGACGTGACGGGACGGACGCGCTTCACGACGCGCGTGACCGAGACGAACGTGAGCACGTTCCCTGGACCGCTCGCCTGGGACGGGCAGGCCTTCGCGAGCGCCTGGTCCGACGCTCGCATGGCGGGAGGCTACGAGATCTACTTTGCTCTCTTCTCTGCCGACGGGAAAAAGCTCGGGCCCGACGTTCGCCTCACCGAGGCAGCAGGGTTCTCGCTCAATCCGGCGATCGTCTGGAATCGTTCCGAGTACGTCGTGATTTGGGACGATCGGCGTGACGAGGGAGCGCTCGGCGGCGAGGCCCCGCGCTTGTACGCCCAGCGCCTCGGCGCCGACGGCCGTCTCCTCGGCGGAAACGTCCTGCTCTCCGAAGAGGCGGGCCTCGAGTACCCGACGCTGGCGCAGGGGACCCGTCGCCTCGGCCTCGCCCACACCGTGCACGGGGAGCCTTCTCGGCTCGGGTTTCGCGTGCTGGACGCCCGGCTCGCCGAGGCGGCACGCGCCGAGGAGCTGCTCGGGGCGAACGTGACCGCGCTCAGTCTCCATGCGCTCGACGACCGGTTCGTCTTGTTGTGGGAGGAGGGGAACGAGGCCGGACCGGGCAACGCGCTCTACGCCGCCGTATTCGACGAAGACGCGCGGCTCGTCGTGCCCGCGACGACGATCGCCTCCGGGGCGAGCTTTCTGCGCTCGCATGCTGCCCGATCGTTCGGAGACCGGTTCATCGTCGTCTGGGCAGACGACACGCACACCGACTACGAGCTCTTCGTCCAGACCTTCGGCCCCGATCTCGTCGCCCGAGGGGAGCGCGCGCGCCTCACGAACGAGCAGGGCGACAGCGTCAATCCCGCGATCGCTCTCGGTCCGGAGGGCACCCTCGGAGTCCTGTTCGAGGACTTCCGCACCGGCACCCGCCACGTGTACTTCCTCACGTTGGCCTGCACGGACTGAGCGTGGCGCGCTCCGTCACACCGAGCGCAGCCGGCGCGGGCCGGCGAGGTGCACTTTGCCGGGCAACGGACGTTTGACCACGCGCTCGGCGACGCGCCCGGCTTCGATCAGGCGATCGAGATCGATGCCGGTGCGGATCCCCATCCCCTCGAGCATGTACACGAGGTCCTCGGTCGCGAGATTGCCGGCAGCGCCGGGAGCGTAGGGACAGCCGCCGAGCCCAGCCACCGAGGCGTCGAAATCGCGGATTCCGAGCTCGAGCCCCACGAGCGCGTTGGCGAGCGCGGTACCGCGCGTGTCGTGCAGGTGCAGGGCGAGCTTCTCCGCCGGGATGCGCGAGAGCAGCGCGCTTACGATGTTTCGGGTCTGAAGGGGCGTGCCGACGCCGATCGTATCGCCGATCGACACCTGGTAACATCCGAGCTCCAGCAGCCGTTCGGTGATGCGCACCGAGCGCTCGATGGGCACGTCGCCTTCGTAGGGGCACCCGAACACCGTGGAGACGTAGCCGCGTACGCGCATCCCCGCCGCGAGCGCGGGCGGCACGACCTCGGCGAACGCCTCGAACGATTGCTCGATGCTCTTGTTGGTGTTCTTTCGGTTGTGCGTTTCCGAGGCGGACAGGAACACCGCAATCTCGCGGAGCCCCGCGGCGCGCGCCCGCTCGAAGCCTTTCGCGTTCGGGCACAGCGCGCTCAGCACGACGTCCGGTGGCGCCTCGATGGAGCGCGCGAGCTCTTCGGCGTCGGCGAGCTGTGGCACCCAGCGCGGTGAGACGAAGCTCGTGAGCTCGATCCGCTTGAGACCGGCGGCGATCAGCGCGGCGACGAGCTCGCGCTTCCCGTCGAGGGGCACCGGAGCGGCTTCGTTCTGCAAGCCGTCCCGGGGTGACACCTCGTACACCGAAACCTCGGACGGCAACGTCTCCAACATGGGCGGCGCCCCTCAGCCTACCACGTCGCGGACCGGGGCTCCCCGCGGCGAAGCGCCGTGGATGCCGTCAGAAGTCGAGCAGACTCATCTGCCGCTGCCGCGGCGGGGGCGTGAACTCGACGGGGTAGCGCCCGCTCCAGCATGCGTCACAGAACGAGCGCTCTCCGGAGTCGGGGGCCATCGGCAGCGAGCGCCGGCGCTCGCTGGGCTCGATTCGGGCGTCGAGGACCGCCGCGCGCATGTCCTCGAGCGAGAGGTAGGCGAGGGAGTCGCTCGTCACGTACTGATTGATTTCCTCGATCGTGTGCGTGGCGGCAATCAGCTCCGACCGGGTGGGTGTGTCGATTCCGTAGTAGCAGGGCCAGCGCGTGGGCGGGCTCGAGATGCGTAAATGCACCTCCCGCGCGCCCGCATGGCGGAGCATCTTCACGATCTTGCGGCTCGTCGTGCCCCGGACGATGCTGTCGTCCACGACGACCACGCGCTTGCCGCGAAGCACGCTCGCGATCGGATTGAGCTTCAGGCGAACGCCGAAGTGGCGGATGCTCTGCTGCGGCTCGATGAAGGTGCGCCCGACGTAGTGGCTGCGCACGAGCCCGAGCTCGAACGGGATGCCGGCGCGCTCGGCGTATCCGATGGTCGCCGGCACGCCCGAGTCGGGGACGGGGATCGCGAGATCGGCGTCTACCGGGTGGGTGGCCGCCAGGCGGCGCCCGAGATTCTTGCGCGCTTCGTAGACGCTGATGCCGTCCAGGATCGAGTCCGGCCGCGCGAAGTACACGTACTCGAAGATGCACATGCTCTGCCGGGCGGGCGCGAACGGGCGCATGCTGCGCAAACCGCGCTCGTCGATCACGACCATCTCGCCCGGCTCGAGATCGCGCTCGTACTTCGCGTCGATGAGGTCGAAGCTCGACGGCTCGCTCGTCACCACCCAGGAGCCCTCGGCGGGCATTCGCCCGAGGCACAGCGGGCGAACCCCCGCGGGACGCGGGGTTCGATTAGAGAGGTTGGGGGTGGGGCG
>QGUH01000596.1 GCA_003242355.1 Pseudomonadota bacterium | reverse complement strand
CCGCCGGAGTCCTCCACGAGGGGCTCACCGCCCCTCGAGCACCCCGACGCGACTCGCTGCGCTCGTCGCGGGCTCGCTGCGCTCGCGGGAATCGACGGCTGAGTGAGGGGCTGACGACAAGGGGCGTTCGTTTCGGGCATGGGCCCGCTTTGGGTTGCCTCGCACAACGAAGCAACGAGCCGTCCCTTTGACTCACTCCTGGCCCCTTCGCGCCGAGAACGGCCCAAGGAGCCGCGGAGCACCCGCCGGCGAAGTGGCCGAGGTTGAGCTCCCGCAGTTCCGCTCATTAGCCGGGCGGCACTGGAGCCCGTCGCGGAGCGGCGCGCGAAGCGCGGCGCGGAGCAGGGCGGGGCCTTCGATCGAGCTGCCGCGCGCCGCCGATAGGCCCCACGACTCCGATCGTTGCCCATTAGGCGGCGTCCACATCGCTGCTCAACGATAGCGGGAGCGACCCTCGGCCCGCCGCCGGAGGGTGCTTCGCGGCGACGAGCCGTTCACGGCCGACCTCTCCGACGCGACCTCGCTGCGCTCGTCGCGGGCTCGCTGCGCTCGCGGCGGAGGGCACGACTACTGACAATCCGATCAGTCTTTCGGGGGTGCGCGCCGGATCGGTCTGCCAGGAACGTGAAGAAGTACGCGTTGCGTGGCTTGCCTTGGTCCGGGGGCTTTGCTAAGAGGCCGGTCCCCTTTGCAGGCCCGGTCGCTTCGTCTCGATTCCGGGCTTCGCCAGCCGCCCCGCAGGCGGTTCGCGGTGCCGGGGTCTCGTTGAAGCGGGGCCAACCGATGTCGCGGCTGCCCGGCGGCGGATGTCGGGGCGTCGGCACCCGCGCCCCAGGGGGTCGACGGGTCTCACGAGGAAACTGTCGTCATGATTGCTTCTGCATCTGCTCGTTTTCAAAGGATAAGCCCCCGCAAGGCCCGGATGATCGTCAACCTGGTCCGGGGCCGTGACGCGTCCGAGGCGCTCCAACTCCTCGATTTCACGTTCAAGAGCGGCGCTCCCTTCGTCAAGAAGCTGATCGCGAGCGCCGTCGCGAACGCCAAGCAGAAACGACCCGGGCTCGATACCGACACGCTGTTCATCAGCAAGGCGGCGGTCGACAAGGGTCCGAACATGCAGTTTCGCAGGTGGCGGCCGCGCGCGCAGGGTCGCGCTACCCGCATCACCAAGGGCGTGAGCCACATCACGATCGAGCTCGACCAGCGCTAACCCCCCAATCGGCACGAACATGGGACAGAAAACGCACCCCTACGGCTTCCGCCTCGGCGTCATCAAGACGTGGACGAGCAAGTGGTACGAGGACAAGCAGTACCAGCAGTGGCTCCACGAGGACATTCGCATCAAGCGGGCGGTCAAGGACTACCTGTACAACGCGAACGTCGCCAGCGTCGAGGTCGAGCGCGCCGCCAACAAGGCGAAGGTCATCGTGTACACGGCGCGCCCCGGCATGGTGATTGGCAAGGGCGGCAAGGGCATCGAGATCCTCAAGACGGGGAATCTCGACTCCGCGCAGAAGGGTGAGGCTCGCTTCCCCGGCGTCCAGTCGTTCACCAGCAACGAGGTGTTCATCGACGTTCAGGAGGTGCGCAAGGCCGAGACGAATGCGCAGCTCGTGGCCGAGAACATCGCGACGCAGCTCGAGCGCCGCATCGCGTTCCGGCGCGCCATGAAGAAGGCGCTGACCACCGCGATGAAGTTCGGCGCGAAGGGCGTGCGCGTGCGCTGCGCCGGCCGCCTCGGCGGCGCCGAAATGGGGCGCGTGGAAACCTATCGCGAGGGGCGCGTGCCGCTGCACACGCTGCGGGCGGACGTCGACTTCGGTCTCGCCGAGGCGCGGACGACCTACGGCGTCATCGGTGTGAAGGTCTGGATCTTCAAGGGCGAGGTCCTGCAGCGCAAGGCACGCCGCATTCCGGAGTGAGGCATCATGCTTTCCCCGAAGCGCACCAAGTTCAGAAAGCAGCAGAAGGGCAAGAACCGGGGTCTAGCCTGGCGCGGCTCGGACGTCTCCTTCGGAGATTTCGCGTTGCAGGCGGTCGGGCGCAGCTACGTCACCGCACGGCAGATCGAGGCGGGCCGCATGGCGATCCAGCGTCACGTCAAGCGCGCGGGCAAGCTCTGGATCCGCATCTTCCCGGACAAGCCCATCACCAAGAAGCCTCTCGAAGTCCGCATGGGTAGCGGCAAAGGCAGCGTCGAAGGCTGGGTGGCCGTGGTCAAGCCGGGGCGCGTGCTGTTCGAGATTTCCGGCGTTTCCGAGAGCGACGCGCGTGAAGCTTTCCGGCTCGCAGCGGCGAAGCTCCCGCTCGAAACGCGGTTCCTTGCCCGAGGGAGCGAGTGATGAAGGCCAAGGATTTGCGCGAGCGCTCGAGCGAGGATTTGCAGACGCTCAAGGCCTCCATGCTGAAGGATCTCTTCTCCTACCGCATGAAAGTCGCGACGGATCAGCTCGAGGATACCAGCGTGATCGGCAAGACGCGCAAGGACATCGCGCGCATCGAGACGATCCTGCGCGAACGTGAAGCGAAGGCGAGCCAGGGAGAACAGTCGTGAGTGCCGAAGCCCAGTTGGTCTACCGCCGGCGCCTGATCGGGCGGGTGGCGAGTGACAAGATGGACAAGACCGTCGTGGTCGAAGTGGTCCGCTTCAAGCGCGACCCGATGTACAAGAAGTACGTCCGCGTCCGGAAGCGCTACCAGGCCCACGACGAAAAGAACGAGTTCAAGGTCGGCGACCGCGTCGAGATCGAAGAGCATCGTCCCATTTCTCGCCACAAGCGCTGGATGGTCGTGCGGCTGATCGAGCGTCCGGCGACCGAGCTTTCTTGAGTGGAGGAATGCCGTGATCCAGATGCAGTCGTTCCTCGATGTCGCGGACAACTCGGGTGCGAAGCGCGTCCAGTGCATCAAGGTGCTGGGCGGCTCCCGTCGGCGTTACGCCGGGCTGGGCGACGTGATCGTCGTCAGCATCAAGGAAGCGCTCCCGGGCAGCAAGGTGAAGAAGGGTGATACGGCGCGTGCCGTCGTCGTCCGCACGCGGCGCGAGTACCGCCGCACCGACGGCAGCTACATCAAGTTCGACGACAACAGCGCCGTCCTCATCAACAACCAGCTCGAGCCCGTGGGCACGCGTATCTTCGGCCCCGTCGCCCGCGAGCTCCGCGCCAAGCGCTTCATGAAGATCATCTCGCTCGCGCCGGAGGTGTTGTGATGAACCGCATCCGCGTGGGGGATCAGGTCGTCGTGATTCGCGGCGTGGGCAAGGGTCGCCGCGGCAAGGTGACGCGCGTGCTGCCCGAGCGCGGGCTGGCCATCGTCGAGGGCGTGCGCCGCGTCAAGCGCCACGTCCGCGCGACGCCGCAGCGCCCCGGAGGCATCCTCGAGGTCGAGGCGCCCGTCCAGCTCTCGAAGCTCATGCCGATCGATCCGGAAACGGGCAAGCCGACGCGCGTGAAGATCAAGGTGGAGAACGGGAAGAAGGTGCGCGTCGCGAAGAGCGGAGCCGTCCTGCCCGCAGCGGAGAGGTGATCGCCATGGCGGAAGTCGAGCCGCGCCTGCGCGCGCGTTACAAGCAAGAGATCGTGCCGGGGCTGATGAAGCGCTTCGGCTACAAGAATCCGATGCAGGTTCCCCGCCTCAAGGCCATCGTGCTCAACATGGGCCTCGGTCATTTTAAAAAACTGCACCCGCAGAGAGACCAACACTGTGTAG
>QGUH01000595.1 GCA_003242355.1 Pseudomonadota bacterium | reverse complement strand
TCGCGAGCGCGCGCAACGTCGCCCGGGGGCGGGGCGCGTGATGGAGCACCCGCGCCGCAATCACCAGGTCGGCTCCCGGCGCCACGGCGGTGAGCACCGCTTCGTCGTCGAGCTCGCCGCGCACGAGCGTCACGTTGTCGTAGCCGTGGCGCGCCACGCGCCGCCGGGCGCGGGTGAGCTGCGCTTCGCTCCGATCGATGGCGACGACGCGCCGGAACAGAGGCGCGAGCACGTCGAGCAACCGCCCGTCGCCCGTGCCTGCGTCCACGGCGAGCTCTCGCTCGTCGATCAACACGCGCAGCGCGAACAGGTACGCCGGCAGCTCCGCAACGAGCTCGACGGAGTCGGCCGCCCCGCGGGGCTCGGCGAAGAACTCTCGCGTCCGTGCCTCGCGCTCTCGCACCACGCTGGCGACCCGCGACAGGCTCCCATCGCGCTCGCAGAGCTGCCTTCCCGCCGCGACGGCGTCCTGAACGACCGGGTCCGCGAGGGCGTCCTCGGCAAGCCGAACGAAGGTGCGCGTGCCGTGGCGCCGTTCCGCGAGCAGGCCGGCCTGCCGAAGCGGCGCGGCGTGCCGCGAGACGTTGGGCTGAGACTCCTCGAGCAGCTCGGAAAGCTCGCCCAGCGCGAGCTCCTCCTCCGCCGCGAGCGCGAGCAGGCGGAGCCGGACGGGCTCGGAGAGGAGCCGGTACAGCTGCCAGCGCGTTTCGAGGGCCGTGGGCGAGGCCACGGGCGCATACTTTCACACTTTCGCATATACGCAAGTAATAAGTTCTTCAGTAAATCCGGGCGGCTCTCGCCGGCCCGTCCGCCCGGGAACCTCCCCACATGGATGAGCGCGACGTGGACGAGTGCCACGCCGCATCGGCTAGACTCCTCACCATGGATCGGTTTCGTCGCTTCGACGAAGCGTACTACCACCGCTACTACGAATCCCCGCAGACCCGCGTCACGTCCCCCGAGGAGCACGCGCCGCTCGCGGAGTTCGTGTTCGCGTTTGCTCGCTACAATCGCATCGAAATCAAGAGCGTGCTCGACGTGGGTGCGGGTGTCGGCCTCTGGAAGTATTGGATCGAGAAGAACGCGAAAGGCGTGCAGTACACCGGGACCGAGGTCAGTCAAGCCATGTGCAAGAAGCACGGCTTCCAGTTCCGGGACATCGCCCGATGGCGCGATCGAAAAAAGCACGATCTCATCATCTGTCAGGGTGTCCTTCAGTACCTGCCCGACCCGGATGTCGCGCCCGCCGTCGCCAACATCGCGGCGATGGCGCGTGGGCTCGTCTACTTCGAGGTGACGACGCGCCTGGACCTGCGCGAGCGTTGCGACAAGACGCGCACGGACACCGACATCCACGTGCGCAACGGGTCGTATTACCGCGGCATCTTCAACAAGCACCTCTTGAACGTCGGCTGCGGCCTCTGGTGGGTCAAAGATCGCCCGCCGCCGTTCTACGAGCTCGAAATGTGCGGAGCCTGAGCGCATGCTCCGGTCGATAGCGAGCCGGCTCGTTTCCGTATTGTTGCTGGGTGGGACGGCGGTAGGTCTCTACAACGTCTACGGCGACAACTCCGCGGTGAAGGCGCTGGCCGAGGAGGCGGCATGCGGAAAACGCACGTGCAGCGTGACCTTCACGCGCGAGTCGCGCTCGCCCATCGGGCAGAGCTTCACGGTGCAAACGCGCCTGGTTGCCCGCGGCAGCCGGGAACGGAGCGCGAGCGTCGACGTCGAGTGCCGCCGCTCCTTCTACCTCGTCGGGGAATACAGCTGCCGCGCGCAGGGAGCCCTCCCGGAGGACACCGCCGCAGCGTCTCCTTGACGGCGCGCCGCACCCGCTAGAAAGGATGGGGCCGTGAAGATCGAAGAAATCATGACGCGGGACGTGCGGACGTGCAGCCCGGACGACACGCTAGCCACCGCCGCACAGATCATGTGGGAGATGGACTGCGGCGTCGTTCCGGTCACCGACCGCGACGGCAAGGTCGTCGGGATCGTCACCGACCGCGATCTGGCCATGGCGGCTCACCTGCAAGGCGTCCCCTTGCGGGAGTCGCGCGTCGCGAGCGTCATGGCGCGCGACGTGCGCTGTTGTTCGCCGAGCGATTCACCGGCAACGGTTCAGGCGCTGATGCAACAGCACCGCATCCGACGCGTGCCCGTCGTCGACGCCGAGCGCCGTCTCGTCGGTCTCATCACGCTCGGCGATCTCGCCTACGTGATGAGCTCCGAGCAGACGCTCGGCGGCGACGGAATGACCTGGACGGCGATCGCGCACACGTTGGCTGCGGTGAGCACGCCGCGCATGCCCCGCTATCGCCGCTAGAACGCCAATCGATTCGAGCGGCTCGGCGCCGTAGCCTTGCCTCTTCGGGACGGCCCGCGCCGCCCCGTTTCGCTCTGGCATCGGCCTTCCGTGCCGGTCAACGCGTGGGCAGCAAGAACCCGGCGAACTCGGCGCCGCCAGCGCTCACTTCGATGCAGTAGCCATCGAGCCGCGGCTCGCCGAGCTCGTACCCTTCGTTCGAAACGCACGGCGTGTGCATGCCGTTGACGCGAAGGGTGCGCCCGCCGCGAAATTCCCAGCACACGATCCGCCGTTCGTCGACGCCCGGCGGCGGATAGCCGCGTACTTCGTAACAACCAGCCCCCGTCCCGAGCGGCTCTCTCCTGAATCCGTCTTCGCTCTGGGGAACGATCGTCGGGTTGTCGCAGATGCCCTCGCATGGCCGCGACAAGCAGAGCCCGTGCGAGCACTGCTTTCCGTCCTCGCAGGTCTCGCCGCACGTTCCGCAATTCTCCTCGTCCGAAGCGAGGTCGACGCACACGTCGTCGCAGAGCGAGTGCCCTTCGGGGCAAGCGCACCCGCCGTCGCTGCAAATCTCGGTGGGGAGGCAGAGCTCGCCGCAGTAGCCGCAGTTCTCCGGATCGTCGAGCAGGTTCGCGCAGACACCATCGCAGTCGGTGTGCTCCGGCGGACAGGTGCACTCGCCCGCGTCGCAGATCTCGTCGTCGCGGCACGAGTTGCCGCACTCGCCGCAGTTGTCCGGATCTTCGAGGAGGTTGGCGCACGTACCGTCGCAATCGGTGTGCTCCGGCGGGCAGGTGCACTCGCCCGCGTCGCAGATCTGATTGCCCTCGCACGGATTGTTGCAGTCGCCGCAATGCTCGGTGCTGGTGCTCGGATCGACGCAGGTCCCGTCGCAGTTCTCGTGATCCTCCGGGCAGATGCACTCACCGCCCTCGCAGGTTCCTCCGCGGCAACCGTTGTCGCACGCGCCGCAGTGCTCCGTGCTCGTCTCCGTGTCCACGCACTTGCCCGCGCAGATCGTCTCGTCGTTCGGGCACACGCACTCGCCGTCCTCGCAGCGCGCCGTCGCCGGGCACGGCGCGCCGCACGCGCCGCAGTGCTCCGTGCTCGTCTCCGTGTTCACGCACTTGCCCGCACAGATCGTCTCGTCATCGTCCGGGCACACGCACTCGCCGTCCTCGCAGCGCGCCGTCGCCGGGCACGGCGCGCCGCACGCGCCGCAGTGCTCCGTGCTCGTCTCCGTGTTCACGCACTTGCCCGCGCAGATCGTCTCGTCGTCGTCCGGGCACACGCACTCGCCGTCCTCGCAGCGCGCCGTCGCCGGGCACGGCGCGCCGCACGCGCCGCAGTGCTCCGTGCTCGTCTCCGTGTTCACGCACTTGCCCGCGCAGATCGTCTCGTCGT
>QGUH01000594.1 GCA_003242355.1 Pseudomonadota bacterium | reverse complement strand
GGCGATTTCACCGAGGTCGCTCGTGCTCTCGAGAAAGCTCGGCAGAAGCTCGAGGGTGCCCGTACGCCGGAAGTCGGCCACGGTGACGCCTTGACCGTGCCGAACGGTGACGAGCCGCGATTGCTCGAGCATGCGCACGGCTTCGCGCAGCGTGTTGCGATTGGTTTCGTACTGCTGCGCGAGCTCGCGCTCGCCCGGCAGCCGCTCCCCGGGCGCGAGCTTCCCGCTCAGGATTTTCGCGCGGAGCTCGCGGTAGATGGTCGCGGCGATGTTGCTGGAAGCGGCTGCCTTTTCTTCGGACACGAATCGCCTCGGAGCGCCCCGGAGGCCCGGGTCAAAGGAGGAAGGTTGCGCCGAGGGAAACGTAGGGGAAGCCGAGGCGGACCACCATCCCCACCGAATCGGAGAACAGGAATCGGCCTCCGGCGAAAAAGACCGGCTCGAACGGATCGAGGTCGCTCCTGTCGCAGTCGTTGATGGGGCAGGGGCCCACGTCGAAGTCCCACGTCCGGTACATGAGCGCCACTCCGGGCTCACCGAAGACGCTGATCACCGGCGTCAGGTAGAAATTCCACTGCACGACGACCGGGATCCAGATGAAGTTCACGTCGCATTCCCCATCGGGGAAGCGGTAGGAGCAGTCGCTGTGGTGCGCCCAGTCGATGCCGAACCCAATCCCCATGTTGTTGTTGATCTGCGGAATGGGTCCGTTGTGCATGAAGGGGATGGTGACGCGCAGGCCGGGGCCGATGCCTTCGTCGTCGGCCCACCAGTTGCGCTCGTGCTGAATGAGCAGATGCGGCTCGATCTCGGCCGAATACTGCGGGTGAGCGCCGGGGCGTCGGATTTGACACTCCCCGTCGCTCGCCCACGCGATTGCGGCGAGCGCCGCGGCGGCGCCCAAAAGCGAGCGCCCAGCGCGTGAGGCGGCGCGAATCAGGGAGAAAGGACCTCGAAATAAGGAGTCCTCGCGGACGTGTTCAACCGTCATTCCCGCGGATGGTACTGCCGCGCCCTCATTTCCGGAACATTCCATCAGCCCCTTGCTGGTCTGCCGTCCGGTCGAGGTCTCGTCGAGCGTCAGAGGATACGACGATGAGAGGATGGGCGCCTGAGTCCGTCGGCCTCGTGTCCACGTCGCGGCGCCCGTAGCTCGTGGTGGGTGCGACGCTGTTTTCCGCGTATTTCGGCGCGTTCCTAACCGTTCGTCGCTCTAGAGCATCGGCGACTGCGCACGGAGGCGGTGGTGGAGCTCCGTCAACAACGGAGGCGCGCGATCGAGCACGGTGGCGCGCGCATCGACGAGCCACTCGCAGACGAGCTGCTCCTCGGTGTCGGTGAGGGAGAGCCGCGGGCGCGAGGCGAGGGAGCGACGCAAGCGTGCCGCGAGGTGCTCGGGCGCCGGGTGATCGACGATGCCACGGCGCTCGAGGGCGCGCGTGAGATCCGAAAAGCGCACGGCGTCGTCCGCCGCCCTCCAGGTGATGACGGTCGCTGCTCGCGGCGCCACGGCGAGCGCGTCGAGATAGGCACACCGCGCCGCCGAATCGGCAGCGAGCACCTCGTCGAGCAGGAGCTCCGTTCCGATGTGCGCCACCGCGCGCGTCGGACCGCGACGGACGCCCCGGTCGGCGAGCGCGCGCTCTGCTGCGCGAACCAGGCCGATGAACTCTCGCGTCGCATGGAACGCCGCGTCCGTGCGGTGGTGCAGCTCGATGCCGCGCTGGAGCTCTGCGTCGTCCGTGTGGAGCGGACGGAGCGCGAGCATGGAGGCGAAATCGGGGAGCATGGCTCCGAGCACGAACCGCGGCTCGGCGCCGAACCAGGCTGCGACGGCTGCGTGCCCGAAGAAGTTCATGGCAGCGAGCATGCCTCGGCACGGCGAGGGCGGAAAGCGCCGACGCCGGGTTCGCGGCCGATCGTTTGGTCTACACTTGGACCGCGCCCATGGACTCGGTCCGCATCGATCGCTGGCTCTGCGCTGCACGCATCTTCAAATCGCGCACTCAGGCCCAGGATGCCTGCGCCGCCGGACACGTTCGCGTGAACGGCAACCCCGTGCGATCGAGCCATGCCGTGCGCATCGGGGACGAGATCCACACCCACGCACCGCGCGGGCTCGTGGTTTTGAAGGTGACGAAACTCGCCGACAAGCGCCTCGGTCCCGAGCTGGCGCGCGCGCTCTACGAGGATCACTCTCCGCCACCGCCGCCGCGAGAAGAGCGCCCTTTCGTGCGCGCGCGCGGTGCCGGGCGTCCCACGAAAGCCGATCGCCGCGCTCTCGATCGCCTGCGCGAACGCGGCTGAGTCGCGGCTCACGCCTCACTCTTCTCCGGCCGCTTCTTCCTTCGCTTCTGCTTCGGCAGCGGGAGGCTCGGCCGGGGCCGGCGGGGTTTCTGGCGTGTTCCCGCCCGCATTTTCGCCGGCTTCCGGCGCTTGAGGCGCGGGGGCATGGGGAGCTTCCGCCGCCGGAGCCGGCGCGCCCTCGGCTGCCTGTTGCGGTTCCCCCTGCTGGGTGTTCGCCTGCGAGGCGTTGGGATCGGGCGCTTCGGTGGGCGGTGCCGCTTCCGGTGCCGGCTGGTTCTGCCCGGCAGTCGGCTCGACGACGATGGGGGGCGGAGGGGTCGGCGGATCGGGGCGCGGCAGTGGTGGCGAAAACCCGCGCCGGAAAGGCGGTGGCTGATCCATCGCGCCAAATCGCTGCGCTGCGGGCACGGCGCGCAGCGGCGCGTGTACGCGCGTGGCAACGGGAGCTGCCGCGGGCCTCGCGGGAGCGGGGCGCGCTGGCGCGACCTCCTCTGCTTCTCCTTCTTCGTCGTCCGCTTCGGCGACCGTTGCTGCGTACACGGCGGGGGCACGGCCTTCGAGGGGGCGCAGCGCCGGGCTCAGTGATCGCGCGTTTTGGGGCTCTCCCAAGCTGTCGGGGATGAGCACGATTGCGGCCGTGACGAACCCCACCGCTCCCAGTGAAAGTGCCGCCGCGGGCATCCACCGCCACGAAACCACGGAGTCCAGGATCGAGACGAGTACCCGCATGGCACGGCCCAAGCCGGGAGTTTACACCAATTCGGAAGCTCGGATCAGCCCCCGGAGGTGGCGTCTTCTGCCTCGGCCGACGGGGGAGTCGCGTCGTCACGCCGATCGAGGTAGCCGGGCGGGAGACTCACGACCTGAGTTCCGCTGCGTTTTCCGCGCGGAACTCGCAGAGAATGCGGGGGAAAGGGCTCGTTCGGGTCGATGTCCGCGAGAGCCTGCTCGAGTCCTTCCAGAGTGGAAAGCTCCATGAAACGCTCGCGCATGCGGGCGCTACCGCGGAAGCCTTTCGTGTACCAGGTGGCGTGACGGCGGAACGAGCGCAGCGCTGGGCCTTCTCCCATCCAGTCCGCGAGGCGCCGCGCGTGCTCGCGCATGACGTCCGCAATTTCCCCCAAGCGTGGCGGGGGCGGCGGCGGGTTTCCGGCGAACACCGCAGCCAGATCGCGAAACAGCCACGGGCGTCCGAGACAGCCGCGTCCGACGATTACGCCGTCACAACGAGTCTCGCGCATCATGCGCAAGGCATCGTGGGCCTCCCAGACGTCGCCATTGCCGAGCACCGGGATGCGCAGACGCGCTTTGAGCTCGGCAATGGCGCTCCAGCGCGCGGCGCCGTCGTACAGTTGCGCGGCGGTGCGCGCGTGCAGGCCGACGGCGGCGCACCCTTCGCTTTCGGCGAC
>QGUH01000593.1 GCA_003242355.1 Pseudomonadota bacterium | reverse complement strand
AGGCCCCGATCGCGCTGCTCACGCGCTCCCAGTACGACAACACGATCGAGGATCTCCTGGGCGACACGACGCGGCCCTCGACGCTGTTCCCTCCGGAAAACCAGGTCGAAGGCTTTCGGAACAACGTGCACGCCCACCAAGCGAGCCCTCTGCTCGTCGAGATGTTCCAGGAGGCAGCCGAGGGGATCGCGGCGCGCGCCGTCGCGACGCGTCTCGACGGCATCGCCCCCTGTGCCAGCGGATCCGATCCGTTGGAGTGCGGGCGCTCGTTCGTCCGAAGCTTCGGTCTGCGGGCCTTCCGGCGCCCGCTGCTCGACGCGGAAGCCGAGATTTTCGATCGGCTGTTCCAACGCACGCTCGCGAACGAGAGCTACGCGGGCGCCGTCGAGCTCGTGCTCACGGCGATGCTGCAGTCGCCGCAGTTCTTGTATCGAGTCGATTCCGTGGGAGCCCCGACTCCGGAGACCGGCGCGGTCCCCTTCGGCCCCTACGAGATGGCCTCGCGGCTCTCGTACTTCCTCACGGGATCGATGCCCGACACCGAGCTCTTCCAGGCGGCGGCCGAAAACCGCCTCGCCACGAACGAGGAGATCGCGACGCAAGCGCGCCGGTTGCTCGCAACGCCGCGGGCGCGCCAGATGGTCCGCGAGTTTCATCACCAGTGGCTCCGGCTCGACAACCTGCCGAACCTGATGCGGACCGCTCCGGAGCTCGGCGCGGGCTCGACCGAGCTCGGGCGCGATTGGCTCGCCTCGCTCGATCGGTTCGTCGATCACGTCTACTGGGACGCGGGCAACGCGTCGGCGCTGTTCACGTCGAAGGTCGTGTACGTGACGCCGCGGCTCGCCACGCTCTACGGCGTGGCGCCGCCATCCACCGATCTTGCACCGGTCGAGCTGCCCGATCGGGCCGGGCTGCTCACGCAACCAGCGTTGCTCGCGGTGCTCGCCCACCCCGACCAGTCGGCGCCCGTCCTGCGCGGGGCCTTCGTGCGCGAGCGGCTCATGTGCCTGCCGGTGCCGCCGCCGCCGCCCACCGTGAACAACATGCCGCCCGATCCGGATCCGAACGCGACGACGCGCGAGCGCTTCCGCGTCCACACGGAGAGCGACGAGTGCCGCGCCTGTCATCAGCTCATCGACGGCATCGGCTTCGGGCTCGAAGCGTACGACCAGCTCGGCCGCTACCGTGAGTTGGAGAACGGGCTACCCGTCGACGTGAGCGGCGACGTAGTGGGAACCGGAGACCCCGAGCTCGACGGTCCGTATGCGGGCGCGCAAGCGCTCGCGGCGCGCCTCGGCAGCAGCCGCCGCGTTGCCGATTGCCTCGCGCGGAGCTGGTATCAGTACGCCGTCGGCAGAACCCCTGCGGAGGCCGACGCGTGCAGCCTCGAACAGGTGACGAGCGCGTTCCAGCGATCGCAGGGCGACCTGCGCGAGCTGCTCGTGGCCGTCACGCTGAGTGACGGCTTCCGCTACCGAGCGCCTCTGACGGAGGAAGCACGATGACGCGGCACCGCCGACACCTCCTTCGTGAGCGCTTGACGCGCCGCGATCTATTGATCGGCGCGAGTGGAATCGCCGTGGCCCTGCCGCTGTTGCCGTCGCTCACGGCACGGGCGCAAGAGAACGTTGCTCCGAAGCGCCTCGTTCTGATGTACACGCCGAACGGCGTCGTCCCGGACGCGTGGAAGCCGACGAACGTCACCTCGGAGACGTCGTTCGACCTCGGCCCCACGCACAGCGCGCTCGCTCCGTTCAAGGATCGGCTGATCTTCTTCTCGGGTGTGGATCTCAAGATCGCGCTGCGACCGAACAGCCCGGGCGGGTTGCACCAACGCGGCATCGGCGGGCTGTTCACCGGGCACGAGCTCCAGGAGGGCACCGAGTTCGTCGATGGCTGCGGCCAGCGCGCCGGCTGGGCCAATGGCATCAGCGTGGACCAGGAGGTGGCGCGCCACATCGGGAACGCGACGCTGCTGCCGAGCCTCGAGCTCGGCGTGCATGCCCTCGACAACGACGTTCAGGGGCGGATCGCGTACGCCGGCCCCGGGCAGCCGCTGCCGCCGATGAACGATCCGCTCTCGGTGTACGATCGGCTGTTCGCGAACGTCATGCGCGGCACCAGCGCGTCGGACCAGTTGAGGGTGCGTCGCGCGTCCGTGCTCGACGCCGTCAAGGAGCAGTTTGCCACGCTCGGGACGAGGCTCGGAGCCGCCGATCGCCAGAAGCTCGAGGCGCATCTGACGCTCGTTCGCGACATGGAGCGGCGCCTGACGATCCGCGGCGCGCCGGACGAGTGCTCGGCTCCCAGCACGCCGCCCACGCTCGACCCGGCGAGCGAAGAGGACATGCCCTTCATCGCGGACCTCGAGATCGACCTTCTGGCGATCGCGTTCGCCTGCGACCTCACCCGGGTCGCATCGTTCCAGATTTCGACGTCCCTGAATCGGGTCCGCTATCCGTGGCTGAACAGCATGGGCGAGGGCCACCTGCTCTCCCATGCCGGGCCGAGCAACGTGGAGTCGCGCGCCGAGCTCATGGCGCGGGATGCGTGGCACTCGGGACGCCTGGCGCGCCTGCTGCAGCGCCTCAGCGAAATCCCCGAGGGCGATGGGACGGCGCTCGACAACACGCTGGTCCTGTGGGGCAACGAGGTGGCGGTCGGCAACACGCATGCGCACACCGACATGCCGTTCTTGCTCGCCGGCGGGACCTGGTACTTCCGAACCGGTCGCGCCCTCACCTACAGCGCGGCGTCGCACAACGATCTACTCGTGTCCGTGCTGAACGCGATGGGCGTCCCCGCGACGACGTTCGGCAACCCGGAAGTCTGTAGCGGCCCGCTGAGCGGCCTCGTCTAAGCCTGGGGCGACGGCCCATGGCGTTCGCGGGGTGGCTTGCGCTCGTGACGTTCCGTCACTAGGCTTCCCCTGCTTCTTCTGCCGCAGGAGGCGCGCCCTTGGCGCGCGACGTCGGGAGGGACCGGGGAACGGCCGACGTCCATTCGGGCAGAACCAGCGTCATTTGCCAGGAAAGGAACGCACCATGAGCATTCGACTCGGCGACATCGCTCCCGACTTCACCGCGGATAGCACGGAAGGCCCGATTCGGTTCCACGAGTACCTCGGCAACAGCTGGGGCGTGCTCTTCTCGCACCCGAAGGATTTCACTCCGGTCTGCACCACCGAGCTCGGCGAGGTCGCTCGGTTGAAGCCGGAGTTCGACAAGCGCAACTGCAAGGTGCTCGGTCTGAGCGTGGACTCCGTCGAGGATCATCGCCGCTGGGCCGGAGACATCGCGGAGACGCAGGGCGCTCGCCTCAACTTCCCGCTGCTCGGAGACCCCGATCGGAAGATCGCGACGCTGTACGACATGATTCACCCGAACGCGAACGACACCTTGACCGTTCGCTCGGTGTTCGTCATCGGCCCGGACAAGAAGGTGAAGCTCATCATCACCTACCCCGCGAGCACGGGCCGGAACTTCGAGGAGATCCTGCGTGCGATCGACTCGCTGCAGCTCACCGCGCAGTTCTCCGTCGCAACGCCCGTCAACTGGAAAGACGGCGACGACTGCATCGTGATCCCCTCGCTCTCGGACGAGGAAGCGCGCCAGCGCTTCCCCAAGGGCTTCAAGGCGCTCAAGCCGTATCTTCGGATCACGCCGCAGCCCAACAAGTGAACAAGGAACGGGGGCGGACGTCCGACAACCCCCCGGG
>QGUH01000592.1 GCA_003242355.1 Pseudomonadota bacterium | reverse complement strand
CTTCGAGGATGGTGATGGGGCCGGCAAGGGGGACCACGCGGGAAAGCTCGAGCCCGGCGCGTTCGAGCAGGGCGGCGTGCTCGCGCTCGGTGCGTTCGCGGCCGCCGTCCGTGAGCACCATCACTCCCACGTCGAGCACCTTGGAGAAGTGACTGACTCCGGGGGGCGCGAGCACCTGCTCGATCACGAGCAGGCGTCCGCCACGCGGCATCGCCCGAGCGACGTTCTCCACGATGGTGAAAGCGCGCTCGTCCCGCCAGTCGTGGAGGACGTGCTTCAGGATGTAAATGTCCCCGCCTTCCGGAACGGCGCGGAAGAAGTCTCCCGGGACGATCTCGATGCGACGGTCGACCCCGTGCTCGGTGAGCAGGCGGCGCGCGCCTTCCACCACGCTCGGAAGCTCCAGCAACACGCCGCGCGCTCGTTCGTTCGCCTCGAGCAGGTGGGCCAGCAGGAGCCCGTTGCCGCCGCCGACGTCGACGATGCATTCGGCGGCAGAAAAGTCGTAGGCGCGCAGGATCATCGACGCCTCGGCGTTGCTGAAGCTCGTCATCGCGTCGGCGAACACGCTCGACTCGCGCGGACGACCCGAGAGCCACGTGAACAAATGCTCCCCGTGAACCTTGTAGAACCCGCTCTCGCCGGTGCGCACCGAGTGCACCATCTGCCCGAGGCTCGCGTGGTGCCACGGCTCCGCCGTCAGGCGTGCGAGACCGGCGAGGGTTCCCGGCTCGTCGGCGACGAGCAGCCGGCCCATGGGGCTCAACGAGAACGTGCGATCCGGCCCCTCGACGAGCACGCCCAACGACCCCAGCGCTCGGAGCAGCCGATAGGTGGCGTCCGGATGGCTCCCGGCGGCAGCCGCAATCGCCTCCGCCGAGAGGGGACCATTTTTCAGCCGCTCGGGCACGTCGAGCTGCATCGCCGTCGCGATCATCTGCGTGACGAGGGAGCCGAAAAGGAGCTTTGCGAGCGCGACCGGGGGTGCCTCCTCTGCTTGCGACATCGACGTGACCACCTTTCGGACGACGCGGTTTTTTGTGGCTCCGACTCTTACCCCCGCCCGGAGGACCGTCGAACGGAGCCCAAGACCTGAGCAGGATGCTGCACGCGTCCACGGTGGGCTGTCAACAGCCTCGGCTCCGTCGAGCGGGTCGGCGTTCTAATGGGCGTCGTTCCAGTCCTTGCCGTGGCCGATTTCCACGACGAGCGGTACCGCCAGCGGGTAGACGGACTCCATCCGCGCCCGGATGGCTTCGATGGCCTCGGGGACCTCCTCCTCCGGAACCTCGAACACCAACTCGTCGTGAACCGTGAGGATCATGCGGGTGCCTGGCGTGACGGGCGTCGAGAGCGATAGCATCGCGAGCTTCAACAGATCTGCGGCCGTGCCCTGAATGGGCATGTTCATCGCTACGCGTTCCGCCGCGAGGCGCTCGGCGCGGTTGGCGCTGCGAATGGCCGGCAAGTGTCGCCGACGCCCGAGCAGGCTCTGCACCGCTTCGCCCGCGCGCGCCCGTTCGAGCGTCTCGTTCATGAAGCGGCGGACGCCCTCGTAACGCCGGAAGTACGCGGCGATGAAGCTGCTCGCCTCCGTGCGCGAGATGCCGAGCGCCTTGGCGAGCCCGCTGTCCCCTTGGCCGTAAATCACGCCGAAGTTGACGGCCTTTGCCCGCGTGCGCAGCTCGCGCGTGACGTGCGCTTCGTCGACTTCGAAGATCTCCATCGCGGTGCGCGTGTGGATGTCCTGTCCGGTCCGGTACGCGTCGAGCAGCACGGGGTCCTGCGACAGGTGCGCGAGCACCCGCAGCTCGATTTGGGAATAGTCCGCGCTCACGAGGCGATGTCCGGGGGGAGCGACGAATGCAGCGCGGATCTTCCGCCCGAGCTCCGTGCGGATCGGGATGTTCTGGAGATTGGGATCGCTCGACGAGAGGCGTCCCGTCGCCGCCACCGTTTGCTCCCAGGACGAATGGATACGGCCCGTCGAAGGATCGACGAGCGCGGGGAGCGCGTCCACGTAGGTCCCTTTGAGCTTGGCGATTTGGCGGATCTCGAGAATCAACCGCGGCAGCTCGTGCTGTTCGGAGAGCGCCTCGAGCGTGGCGGCGTCCGTCGAACGCGACGTCTTCGTGCGCTTGAGGGGCTTCATCCCGAGCTCGTCGAAGAGCAGCGTCTCGAGCTGGCGCGGAGAGTGGACGTTGAACTCGCGCCCGGCCACGCGGTGTGCTTCCCGCTCGAGCCGCGCGAGCTCCGCCTCGCAGGCGGCGCCGATGGTGGCGAGCACGGACGTGTCTACGAGCACGCCGCGCCGTTCCATGTCGGCGAGCACCGCGGCGAGCGGAACCTCCACTTCGCTGAAGAGCTTGCCGAGGCCTTCTTCGGAGAGGCGCGGTCCGAGCCGTTGTTCGAGGCGCAGAGCGTAGTCGGCACCCGCCGCCACGTACGGCATCACCACCTCGATCGGCAGGTCTTCCAGCATGGCGACCTTGCCGCGACCGAGGCGCGTGAGCTCCTCGTAGCTCGCTTCGACGATGCCGAGCTCACGCTGCACGAGCGTCTTCCGATCGTGGCGCTGCTCCGGATCGAAGAGGTAACTTGCGATTTTGGCATCGAACGCGAACCCGGACAGCGGCACCTCCGCACGCCCGAGAGCTACGGCGCAGCGCTTCAGCTCGAGTCCGATCTTGCGAATGCCCGCGTTGCCGAAGAGCCGTGCGAGCAGCGGGCGCACTTCGGTGAGCGCGAGGGGCTTGGGGCCGTCCAAGCCATGCTGAACGAGCGGAACGTAGTAGGCGCGGCCCGGCTCGAGGGAGAGCGCGATCCCGACGAGGCGGCCGTGAGTCGGGCTCGGGACGTGCGTCGCGACGTCGAGCGCCGCGAACCCGGCGGTTTCCGCCCGGGCAACGAGCTCCGCGAGGGCGTCGCGATTCGTGACGAGGTGCGGCTCGCTCGCGGAAGATCCCGAGGAGGACGAGGCAACCGCGGAGGCCTTGGCGGCAGGCTCTGGAGCGCGCCGGGCCGCCTGGGGCTCGGCCGCGTCGAGCTGCGTGAGGAGCCGCGAGAAGCCGAGCTCGGAATAGATCGCGCGGAGCTTCTGGATGTCGCGCGGCTTTCGTCGCAGCCGCTCGATGTCGAAGTCGATCCAGCAATCGTGCCGCAGCGTGACGAGCTTCTGGCTCAGGAACGCGGCGTCGCGGTGCTTCGTGAGCGCCTCGCGCACCGACTTCTTCGTGATGCGGTCGAGGTTCGCGTAGATGCCCTCGAGCGTGCCGAACTCCACCAACAAGTCGCGCGCCGTCTTCGGACCGACGGAAGGAACGCCCGGTACGTTGTCCGACGTGTCGCCGGTGAGCGCGAGCAGATCGCGGACTTGATCCACGCGCACGCCGAAGCGCTCCTCCACTTCGGGAACGCCGAACACCCGATCGCGCATCGTGTCCCACATCAACACGTCGGGGCCGACGAGCTGCATGAGATCCTTGTCCGCGGCGACGATGACGACGCGGATTCCACGCTCGCGCGCGCAGGCGACGCATGCGGCAATCAGGTCGTCGGCCTCGACGCCCTCGAGCTTGAGGATCTCGACGTTGAACGCGCGCACGATTTCTTCGCAGCCCCGCACCTGCTCCCGGAGATCCCCCGGGCGGCCCGGCCGGTGGGCCTTTTAGCGGCGGAAGAACCCGCCCCGGAACGCCCGGCCCCCCTGTCCAACCCGATCG
>QGUH01000591.1 GCA_003242355.1 Pseudomonadota bacterium | reverse complement strand
GTACATCAAGCGCGAGATGAAGAAGCCGGTGGCCGCCTTCATCGCAGGCACCACGGCCCCGCCCGGAAAGCGCATGGGGCACGCAGGCGCCATCATCTCGGGCGGCAAGGGCACGGCAAAAGACAAGATCGCCGCGCTCGAAGCGGCCGGCGTGAAGGTCGCGCCGTCGCCTGCGGAAATGGGAACGACGCTGAAGAGCCTGCTCGGATGACGCCGTGCAGGCTCTGCCCTTGTCCAGTCAGCGAAAGCTGATATAGGCGCTCGCCTCGGAAAACACCATGGCCACCCAGCGCACGCTGTGCATCATCAAACCCGACGCGGTGGAGAAAGGCGCGACGGGGCAGATTCTGGACCGCATCCAGCGCGAGGGTTTTCGCGTGTTGGGGCTTCGCCAGCTCCGGCTCTCGCGCCGGCAAGCGGAAGGCTTCTACGCCGTTCACCGCGAGCGGCCGTTCTTCGACGAGCTCTGCACGTTCATGAGCCGGGGTCCGGTGGTCGTCGCAGCCCTGGAGCGTGACAACGCAGTCGAGCACTGGCGCCGCGTGATCGGCGCGACCGATCCGGCCAAGGCGGAAGCCGGCACGATCCGAAAGCAGTTCGGCGCGAGCGTCGGCGAGAATGCCGTGCACGGCTCGGACTCCGAGGAAAACGGCCGCATCGAGTGCGCCTACTTCTTCGCGGGCGTCGACCTCATCGGGTGATCCCCACTCGGTGATTCGATCACGAGCCCACGATTCGTGGGCTCGTGACGATCGTGTCGGGCGCAATCTACTGAACGGAAGATTAGTAGTTTCGAAGCGACGCCCGTCTCACCTCGAGACGCACTGGCCGCGAAGAACCGGGCACCGTCGCCGGGGATCACCGCTCGCAGCAAAGCCTCTCTCGCTTTGGCGTGCTGCTCGCCAGGGGTCTCTTCCGGGTTCGGATGCGCTCCCGACCGTTCGTCAGTCTAGACGGTGTCTAGAATTGGGAGTAGGATGCTCCTTCGAGGGAGATGATCAGCGACCGCCAGACCGCGCCCGGCATCGATCCGTCTCTCGCGGACCTGATGGCCAACGCGCACGGCACGCTCCGTGACGCGCTCGGGGCCCTGCGCAACCTGGCTCAGCTGCTGCAATCCCGCATGGTGGCGCCGAAGTCCCTCGCTTCGGTGCTCCCCGACGCGCTCGAAGCGTGCGGCCCGATGCGCATCTCGACGTACACGCTGCTCGACGCGCTCGGAACCAAGAGCACGGTGTTGCCAGCGCGCGCTGCGCTCGAGGCGTTCTTCTCGCCCAGGCTCGCGGAGCTCGAGGCGGCGCTCGCCGAAGCCATGAAGCGACCGCTCGGCGCAGCAGCGCGCCTCAAGCTCGAAGAAGTGGTCTTGCAGACCTCGTTCGAGTTCGACGCTGGCCGCGAGCTCCTGCAGATGCTCGAAGACGCCGCCTTCGGGCGGACGATCCGGGTCGACCCCTGCGATCTGGTGCGTGCGTTCGCGCGGCCGCCCAGCGTGCACGCGGAGGGGCGCGAAGTCGTGTGCGCAATCATGTCGACCCACGACTTCGGTGAGGAAATCGAGATCAACCCGCGGATGGCGGTGACGCTCGTCACCCTCGGGATCGAGCTCGTGGGACGCCGCGCGGGCAGCGGTGAACCGAACCTGTCGATCTCGGGTTACGGCTCGCCCGTCTGCACCATTCGCATCAAGCGCAAGCCACTCGCCACCGGTGAGCCGCTGCTGCTGACGAGCCGGGGGATCATCCAGCCCACGGTGCCGTGTCTTCGGGCCGCCGCGGAGCTCAGCGGTGGGCGCCTCGAGTGGGACGAGGCGAGCTCGACGTTCTCGTTGAGCTACGCGAACGAGAGCGTGTCTCGCTGCAGCGAAACCGCCTGACCCCCCGCGCCCCGGCCCCACCGGAATCCTCCTCGAGGGGCTCGGTTTCTGGTGTCCCGCCCGTCCCACCGGAGTCCTCCTCGAAGAGCTCCCCGCCCCTCGATCCCCGACGCGACTCGCTCCGCTCGTCGCCGGCTCGCTTCGCTCGCGGGAAGTGACGTCCGACGTCCACCCGGGCTCGTTTCGCTCGCAGCATAGGGAAACCGAGTGAGAGTCGTCTCGGGGGTGGTGGCGCGCGCTCGGTCCGCTCGCCGGGAAGAGGCAACCGACGTCCACGCGGGCACGCCTCGCTCTCTGCGAAGCGAGTGGCGACGAACGGAGGAGCTCGAAAAGGAGCGCGCCGCGAGCGGGCTCGCGCTTGCTCCGGCGACGGCGCGCACGTACGCCACGGGCATGGATATCTCCCAGCTGAAAACGCACGTGGAGGCCGCCTTCGAGGACCGAAACCGCCTCTCGCAAGAGGAGGTCCGCGCCGCCGTTCTCGAGACGATCGCGCTTTTGGATCGCGGCAAGCTCCGCGTCGCAACCCAAGACGCTCCGGGCGAGTGGAC
This sequence comes from Pseudomonadota bacterium, assembly GCA_003242355.1. Taxonomy (GTDB): domain Bacteria; phylum Myxococcota_A; class Polyangia; order Polyangiales; family Polyangiaceae; genus PMG-095. Next base: position 1,299 of record QGUH01000591.1, on the reverse strand, counting down.
GACGCACGCCTGGGTCAAGCAGGCCGTGCTCCTCTACTTCGCGCTCTGCCCGATGCAGCGCAGCGCGGCCGGCCCCATCGAGTTCTTCGACAAGATCCCGCTCAAGCAGGATCTCGAGTCGTTCGGCGTCCGCGTCGTGCCGCCGGGAACCGTGCGCTACGGCGCGTTCCTGGAACCGGGCACGATCGTGATGCCGGGCTACGTGAACATCGGTGCCTACGTGGGCAGCGGGACCATGGTGGACACCTGGGCCACGGTCGGCTCCTGCGCGCAGATCGGACGCGACTGCCATCTCTCCGGCGGCGTCGGAATCGGCGGCGTGCTCGAGCCGCCCGGCGCGCGCCCCGTGATCGTCGAGGACGGCTGCTTCATCGGCTCTCGCGCGATCATCGTCGAGGGCACGCTGGTCGAGCGCGAGGCGGTCATCGGCGCGGGAGTCACGCTGACCGCGTCGACGCCGATCATCGACGTCACGGGACCCGAACCGGTCGAGTACCGCGGGCGCGTACCCGCGCGCAGCGTGGTCATTCCCGGAATGCGGCCGAAGAAGTTCCCCGCGGGCGAGTATCAGGTTCCGTGTGCGCTCATCATCGGTCAACGCAAAGAGAGCACCGACAAGAAGACGAGCCTGAACGCGGCGCTCCGCGACTTCAACGTGCCGGTGTGAGCGCGGCGCCGTGAGCTCCCAGCCCTCGGTGGCTTTGCCGGAGCTTCTGCTCTGGCTCTGCCGAATCCCCTCGCCCATCGGCGAAGAGCGCGCGCTCGCCGACGCGCTCGAGGCGCGCCTCGCAGACGGACCTCGTTCGGCCCCGCTGCGCCGCTACGGCGACTCGCTCGTCGTGCCGCTCACGCGGGGCACCACGGGCCCGCACGTGGTGCTGGGCGGGCACATCGACGTCGTGCGCACGGAGCACGACGGCCCGCCCCGCATCGAGGGCGACCGGCTCTACGCACCCGGCGCCGCGGACATGAAGAGCGGGCTCGCCCTGATGCTGGACCTGGCGATCGATCCCCCCGCGTGCAACGTGGATCTGACGCTGGTGTTCTACGCCCGTGAAGAGGGCCCCTATGCGGACAACGAGCTCGGGCTCGTGCTCGAGGCAGACCCGGAAGTCGGCAGGGCCGACATCGCGGTGTTGCTCGAGCCGAGCGACAACAAACTCCAGCTCGGCTGCGGCGGTTCGCTCCACGCGACGCTGCGCTTCACGGGAAAGACCGCGCACGGCGCGCGACCGTGGCAAGGCGAGAACGCCATCCACCAGGCGCGGTTCGTGCTCGCGCGGCTCGCGGAGCGACCGG
>QGUH01000007.1 GCA_003242355.1 Pseudomonadota bacterium | reverse complement strand
CGCTTCGCTCGTCGCGGGCTCGCTTTGCTCGCAGGAGGTGACGACTAAGTGAGTTCGTTTTGGAGTTTGGGGCCCCAAAACCCGAGGGAGGGCCCGCCGAATTCACTCAAATTCACTTCGGCGGGGCGGGCGCGGAGCTCGCGCGTAACCGGCGCTCACTGCCCCTCGAGCTCCCCGACGCGACTCGCTTGGCTCACCGCGGGCTCGCTTCGCTCGCGGCGGACGAGGACGGCGCCCATGCCGGCGCGGTGGGCGGCTTCGATGCCGAGAAGGCTGTCTTCGAATACGAGGCACTCTTCGGGAGCGACGCCCATGCGTTCGGCGGCGAGCAGGAACATGTCGGGCGCGGGCTTGCCGTTCCGAACGTCGGCGGCGGTGACGATCACCGGGACGAGATCGAGCACACCGATGGCCGCGAGGGTCCGCGTCACGAGGTCGCGCTCGCCGCCCGAGGCGACGCTCACCGGGCTCTTCGCCGCCACTCCTCGGAGATAGGCGACCACGGGCTCGAGCGGACGGATTTCGGGAATGCGCCGAGCGAACTCCTCGCGGTGCAGTCGGCTGATGGCGCGGGGGTCGAGGTTCGTCCCGAACTCGCGATTCAGCTCCTCGACCGTGAGCTCCACCGTTTTTCCAGCGCGCCGCATGAACAGATCCCAGCCGAACTCGAAGGGCGCACCATGAGCGGCGAGCGCAGCACACCACGCTGCGTGGTGCTGCGGCATGGAATCGGCGAGCGTGCCGTCGCAGTCGAAGATGAACGCGCTGTAAGCTCTCGAAGGCAACTCGAACATGCGAGCCGCGTCAAGATAGCAGTGGTTCCGACGAGGATGCGTGAAACCGGGCGGATTTCCGCCCGGCCGAGGCCGGAAAACACGGCCGATTCTGGCTCATTCGGAGAAAGACCGATGAAGTCGAAAACGCATCTTGACGCCGAAGCGCGTGCCGTGCGAAGGGGGCGCAAGCAGTCCACATGTCGCTGGACAGATCTTTCAGCCGGGCCATCGATCGATTGGTCTCCGACCTGTCGCGCCTCGCCGAGGACGTGATCAAAAACGAAGTTGCGCGCGCCCTAGCGCGTGCGACCGAGATGCCGCGCGCCCGCGCCAAGCGCAAGACTCGCGCTCCAGCGCGGCGCCGGGGGCCGAGCCCCGCAGAGAAAGCGGCCTTGCGCGAGCAGCGCCAGAAGGAGCGCGAAGCCCGTCGCCTCGCGCGACTCGAGGAGCGGGAGCGCCTGCGCGCCGAACGGCAAGCACAGCGCGAAGCCGCTCGCAAGGCTCGGGAGGAAGAGCGCGAACGGCTGCGCCAGCAGCGTATCGCCGAGCGCGAGGCAGCACGCAAGGCGCGCGAGGCCGAACGTCAAGCCGCGCTGGCGCCCCCGCCCCTCGTCGTCTTCAAACGGACGCGAGATGGTCAAGTGACGGTGCTCAAGCCGCGCCCGATCGCCGAGCAGCAGCAGCAACAGGAGCAGCAGTCCCAGCCGCAGCCTTCGGCGACCCAGGCGCCTGCACAGCCCGAGTAGTAGGGCTTCGCCCCGCCCGTCCACCGAGAGCTCGGGCGTGCGTGGACCGACGAAGGCTCGACGGAGCCACGCCCAAGCTGCGGGATGCACACGTCCTCCTCGATCTCGGGTCGGCGGCTCGAAACCGAGGGGGCCCCGCCGCCTGCGGCGGCTCCGCGGGGCCCCACTCAGGGCACGCACGTCCCTCCATCATCGGGCCGGGACGACGCGGGCGCTCAGAGGCCGTTCTGACGACGCTTGTACGCGGGCGTGTCCCAGTCGGGCTCGACGCTCGAGGGGAACGGGATGTCGCGAACGAGGAGCGACATCTGAACGTCCCGCGGATTGCCGCCGTTCGCCGCCACCGACGCAGGCTGCGCGCGACGAACCGGAGCGGGCGCCGATTCGCGCGGATCCGGACGCACGATGCGCGCCGACTCGCGCGGCTCGCGCACGACGGTTCCGAGCGGCCGCCGATGCTCGCGCGGTGCTTCGAGCGGATAACCGGGCGCCGCGGGCTGGAAGCCCGTCGCGATCACGGTGACTTTCAGGGCGTCGCCCATCGCCTCGTCCACGCTCGCACCGAAGATGACGTTGGCCTCTTCGTGAGCCTGCTCCTGCACGAGGGATGCGGCCTCGCGGATCTCTTTGATCTTCATGTCCGGGCCGCCCACGATGTTGATGAGCACACCCGTCGCGCCTTCGACGGACACGTCGTCGAGCAGCGGCGAGCAAATCGCCTGTTCCGCGGCGAGCCGCGCGCGGCCTTCGCCCTTGGCGCAGCCGCTGCCCATCAGGGCGCGGCCCATGGCGCTCATCACCGTGCGCACGTCGGCGAAGTCGACGTTGATGATGCCGTTCATGGTGATGAGATCGCTGATGCCCTTTACCGCCTGGTAGAGCACCTCGTCGGCCTTGCGGAAGGCCTCGACGAAGGTGAGGTCGTCGTCGGCGAGCATCATCAGCTTTTCGTTCGGAATCGTGATGAGCGTGTCGACGTGCTCGGTGAGCGCCGCGAGTCCCTGCTCGGCGCTGCGCATCCGCTGACGCCCTTCGAAGGCGAACGGCTTCGTCACGACGCCGACCGTGAGAGCACCCGCCTCGCGCGCGAGCTGCGCGATCACGGGAGCGGCGCCGGTTCCCGTACCGCCGCCCATGCCGGCCGTGACGAACACCATGTCGGCGCCCTGGACGACCTCCTTCAGCCGGTTCACGTCCTCGAGGGCCGCCTTGCGCCCCTTCTCGGGGTCCGCGCCGGCGCCCAGGCCGCGCGTCACGTTGGTCCCGATCGCGATCTTCTCGGCCGCCGCGTTGGTCCCCAAGGCCTGAGCGTCGGTGTTGACGGTGACGAACTCGACGCCCTCGAGTCCGAAGTGGATCATCGTGTTGATGGCGTTCCCGCCCGAGCCGCCGACGCCTATCACCTTGATGCGGGCTTCGTACACGCGCGACTCATCCGCGAACTCGATTGAAAAACCCATGGTCCTTCCTCCCGGATCGGCCTTCGAATTTCGCGGGCACCACGGGCGCTGTTCCGGCGAGGCTGCCTCTTCCTCGTATGCCGGGGCGCTCGGCGGGGCCCGACCTTCTTCCGTGCTTTCTGGTGTCGTCCTGTAACAAACCCGATGCTGGCTCTGGGCTCAGAACGCCGCCCGCAGCCAGCTCAAGAAACCACTCTTCTGAGAACCGGCCGGCACGGCCTCTTCCTGAGAACGCGGCACCGACCCGAAGCTCACGCGCTGACCGGACTCGCTGAGTTGCTCGGCCCCGTAGCGCACGAGGCCGACGCCCGTCGCGTACTGCGGTCCTTGCACGAGCTGCACGATCCCCTTCACGCCCACGGGGAAGCCCATGCGCACCGGCATCCCCAGGATCTCTTCGGCGCACTCGACCATGCCCTCCATGAGCACGGCACCGCCGGTGAGCACGCAGCCGGAGCTGACCTGTTCGAGCAGACCCGTCTCTTCGATGCGTCGCCGGGCTTCGGCGAAGATCTCCTCGACGCGCGGCTCGATGATGTCGCTGAGCAGACGTCGCGCCACGCGGCGCGGGGCATGGCCGCCCACGCCGGGCACCTCGATCTCTTCGTCGTCGGCGATCATGCGGCCGAGAGCGCAGCCGTAGTTGCGCTTCAGACGCTCGGCCTCCGCCATGGGGGTGCGGAGCCCGGCCGCGACGTCGTTGGTGATGTTGTTTCCGCCGGCGGGAATGGTGCTCGTGTGCACGACGCCGCCGTCCGCATACAAGAGGATGTCCGTGGTGCCACCGCCGATGTCGATGACCGCGACGCCGATTTCCTTCTCGTCGTCGCTGAGCACGGCCCCGGCGCTGGCGAGCGGCTCGAGCACGACGTCGGCCACGGTGAGGCCGCACCGCTCGACGCAGCGAATCACGTTCTGGACGCAGGAGGTCGCCGCGGTGACCAGGTTGACGCGGACCTGAAGGCGGACACCGCTCATCCCGATCGGGTCCCGAATGCCGTCCTGGTTGTCGACGACGTACTCGCGGGGGAGCGCGTGCAGGATCATGCGGTCGGCATCGACGGGGATCGCCCGAGCGCCCTCGAGCACCCGCTCGAGGTCCGCGCGGGTGACCTCGCGGCCCGAAATCGCGCAAACGCCGTCGGACGTGTGGGCGCGGATGTGGCTGCCCGCGACGCCCGCGTACACCGTCTTGATTTCGACGCCGGCCATGGTCTGCGCGGCGTCGATGGCCTCCCGGATGGAGCGCACGGTCCACTCGATGTTGCTGACCACGCCCTTTCGCAGACCGCGGCAGGGCACGTTGCCGACACCGAGGATGGTGATCCCGTCGGCGTCCACCTCACCCACCACCGCCGAGACCTTGGTGGTCCCGAGGTCGAGTCCGACGACGATCTCACTGCCTGCTTCGGGGGTCTTCATGGCTGCTTCGTGGAGCACTCGGTTCGGAGACTCCGGCCGAGGTCGTTTGGACGCTGCCATGCACGCCGTGCGATGGCCAACTTCCGGAAGTACGAAATCGCAATCGTCATTTCATCCTGACGACCACGCGCTCGGGGTGCGCCTGGTTGTCGGCGAACACGATGCCGGGCACGCGTCCGAGGGCGCGGGCTTCGCGCACCACGCGCTCGGCCATTGCCAGCCTTCTGTCGAAATCGGAGCCGCCCAGGCTCACCGTGATGGCTTCGTCGCCGACGGTGAGTCGAACCCGTCCGCTCGGGTCCACGTGCACTTCCTGGGCGGGATACGTACGGGCCATGGGCAGCCGCGCGTACTTGCCGAGCACCTCGAGGCCGAGGTCGAGCCGCTCGAGCTCCCGGCGCCGATCGCGCGCGATACCTTCGGGGGAAATCCCGGTCACGACCGGCAAGTCGACCGGGTCGTCGCGCCCCACCTCCTTGAACGGCTCACCCTTGCGATCGACGACGTAGAGCGTGCCCGCGATGGACGCGAGCGCGACCGGCTCACGCTCGTCGATCTCGACGAGCAAGCCGCGGGGCAGCTTGCGGACGACGCGCGCGGATCGAACCCATGGGTCGTCGAGGAGCTTGCGCTCGATATCGGCGGGCTCGAGGGAGAAGAGGTTCGCTCCGGGCTCGATGCCCGCGATGCGCCGGACCTGCTCGGCGCCCAGGCGCTTTCCCCCCACGACCTCGAGATGCTCGAGCGCGAATCGGGGCGACGTGGTCACCGAGTGACGAACGCTGAGCGCGACCGCGACCGCGACGCCCACCACCAGCGCGAGCCCCGAGACGAAGCGCAAGAACCCGAGCAGACGCCTCGCCCGTCCGCCCGGACCGGACCTTTCCACGAACCCAGAGGACTCGTCCGGCGCCGAAATGGCCGCGCCATGCAGGCGTGCGTAGGGCTGGCTCATGACGTCTGCTCCGGTGCCGGGGTCGCGGCGAGGGCGCGCGCCACGGCAGGCAAGATGCGGTTGATGTCCCCCGCCCCCAGGGCAATCACCAAATCCCCGGGACGCGCACGCCGCGCGAGCTCCGCGGCCAGCGCGGCGCGGTCGGTCGAGTGGTACACGGCGTTGTGCCCGTGCTCGGCAATGCCGCGCGCGAGGCGCTCCCCGGTAATCCCGGGAATCGGCGCCTCACCCGCCGGGTAGATGTCGGTGACGAACAAGACGTCCGCCTCGTTGAAGGCGCGGGTGAAGTCCTCGAACAAGTGCGCCGTGCGCGTGTAGCGGTGCGGCTGGAAGGCCACGAGCAGGCGGCCCGAGCACGCACTGCGCGCGGCTTTGAGCGTCGCCTCGATCTCGGCCGGGTGGTGACCGTAGTCGTCGACCAGGGCGACGCCGTTCACCTCGGCCACGACGGAGAAGCGCCGCGCCACGCCGTCGAAGGTGGCGAGCGCGTCCTTCATCACGTCGAGCGGCACCTCGAGCTCGTCGGCGACCGCGATCGCAGCCAGCGTGTTCAGCACGTTGTGCTGGCCCGGCATCCGAACGGTGAACTCGCCCAGGGACTCGCTGCGACGAAACGCATGAAAGCTCGCCGTGAGCCCGCGGAAGGAAAGCCCGCGCGCCGAGTAGGTGGCCTGTGGCGACAAGCCGTACGTCACGTGCCGCCGGCCGACGCGCGGCAGCAAATCCTGCACGTGCGGATGGTCGAGGCAGAGCACGGCCAGCCCGTAGAACGGAACCCGCTCGATGAACTCGAGAAACGCGCTCTTGAGCGCGTCGTGCGTTTGGTAGAAGTCCAGGTGCTCGGGGTCGATGTTGGTGACGACCGCGATGGTGGGCGCGAGCCGCAGGAACGAGCCGTCGCTCTCGTCGGCCTCGGCCACCAACAGGTCACCTGCCCCGAGGCGTGCGTTGCTGCCGAGGGCCGCCATGCGGCCCCCGACGACCACCGTCGGGTCGAGCCCCGCGGCGCGCAGCACGGTCGCGACCAGCGAGGTCGTCGTCGTTTTGCCGTGCGAGCCGGCGATGGCGATCCCGTACTTGACCCGCATCAGCTCGGCGAGCATCTCCGCGCGAGCGATCACGGGCGTTCCGAGCGCTTTGGCGGCGACGATCTCGGGGTTTTCGGGATCGATGGCGCTCGAATACACGACCACGTCCGCTCCGGTCACGTTTTCGGCGCGATGACCGATGTCGACGCGCACGCCGAGACGCTCGAGGCGGCCCGTGTTCTCGCCCGCGCGCACGTCGGAGCCCGAAACGTCGAACCCGAGGGTGCGCAGGATCTCGGCGAGGCCACTCATGCCGATCCCGCCGACACCGATGAAGTGCACGTGGCGAACCCGACCGCGAAACATCAGACACTCCTCCCGGCGTTGGCTCGACCGGGTGGTTCGACCGGCGCCGCAGCGCTCGGTGCTTCGTTCTCCGCGAGGTCGAGCCCAGCAAGCGCGAGCAAATCGGCGGCGATCGTGGCCGCCGCGTTCGGCTTGCCGAGCCTCTGCGCGGCAGCCGCCATGTGCTCGAGCCGCGCCGGGTCGCGTACGAGCCGCTGGATGAGGCCCGCGAGAAACTCGGGCGTCACGCGGTCGGCCGGAACGGTTTCGGCTGCCCCCTCACGCTCGAGCACGAGCGCGTTCTTGCGCTGGTGATCGCCCGCCGCAAAGGGGTACGGGACCAGAATGCTCGGTCGGCCGACGGCGCAGATTTCGCTCACGGCGCTCGCTCCCGAACGACCGATGACGAGCCCGGCCCGCGCGAGCGCGGTCGGCATGTCGTCGATGAAGGGCGTCGTGCGTGCGCGCGCACCGATGCCGAGCTCGTCGTAGAGCGCACGCACCGCGTCGATGTCGCGCGGACCGGCCTGATGGACGATGGCGAGGTCTTCGCCGACCGCTGCGAGCGCGCGCGGAACGACCTCGTTCAGGGAGCGCGCCCCTTGGCTGCCGCCGAGCACGAGCACGGGAAACGGACGAGCGGTGGCCGTGTAGGGAGCCGGCGCAAAACCGGACCGGATGGGCACCCCCGCGCGCAGCACCCGCGCTGCCTTGAAATGACGTTCGACCGGTTCGAAGGCGGTGTACGCCCGATCGACGAGCGGCGCGATGAGCCGATTGGCGAAGCCGATCACGCTGTTCGGTTCGAGCAGGGCGAGGGGCACGCCGAGAAGCGCCGCCGCCAGAGAGACGGGACCGGCGGCGTACCCCCCTACCGAGAACACCGCGCGCGGGGCGAGCCGACGCACGAGGACGGCGGCCTCGCGGACGGCGCCTCCGGCACGCAGCGCGCCGCGCGCCGCGCCGAGCACGCCCCGACCGCGCAGCGGCAACACTTCGAGCAGCTCGAGCTCGTAGCCGCGCTCCGGAACGAGCTTCGCCTCGAGGCCGCGCGCAGTGCCCACGAACACGCACCGAACGCCGGGCGCGAGGGCACGAAGGGCGTCGGCCACGGCAACCAGTGGGAACACGTGCCCTCCCGTGCCGCCGCCGGCGAACAGAATCGTCGGGCGGCTCATCCTCGCCTCCCCCGGCGCGCCCCGCCGACGGGCTCGGGAGCGAAGCCCGCTTCCGTGACGAGGAGGGCGCTCATTTCGGCGCGTCCGACCGGCAGCGCAATCTTCTGGTTCCGAGCGCTCGTGCGGGAGCGCGAGATGCTGAGGAGGATGCCGGCAGCAGCCGCCGACACGAGCAGCGACGAGCCGCCGTAGCTCACGAACGGCAACGTGAGCCCCTTGGTGGGCAGAATCGACATCGCGACCGCCAGGTTCACGAGAGCCTGCACCCCGAAGAGCACCGAGATGCCGAACGCGATGTACGCCCCGTAGTCGTCCTCGGCCGAGAGCGCGGTGCGGATGCCGCGGGAAACCAGCACGAGGTAGGCCAGGCAGAGGCCGAGCACGCCCACGAAGCCGAGCTCCTCACCGACGATGGCGGCCACGAAATCGGTGTGTGCCTCGGGCAGATAGAGGACCTGAAGCCCCTTGCCGAGCCCGAGCCCGAACAGCTCCCCCGAGCCGAAGCTCATCACCGACTGGAAGGGCTGATACGCGAGGTCGTGGCGGTACTCCGCCATGTTGAACCAGGCGAGCATGCGCTCCCAACGGTACGACGTGAAACGCACGGCCCACGCCGCGAACGCCGCACCGAGCATGGCGGCGCCCAACAGATACCCGAGGCGCGCCCCCGCCACGAAGAGGAGCGTGAACGTGAGGAACAGGAGCACGAAGGCGCCGCCGAAGTCCGGCTGCTTGAGGCAGAGCAGCATCAAGAAGCCGGCCATGATGAGGTGCGGCAGCATACCGATCGAGAAGCTCTTCACGTGCTCGCGCTTCTTGTCGAGCGAGTACGCCAGCCAGAGCACGAGCGCGAGCTTGGCCGTCTCGGAGGGCTGCACGTGGATGGGCCCGAAGCGCAGCCAGCGCGCAGCGCCACCTCCCGTATGCCCGAAACCCGTCACGCTCAATGCCATGAGCACGGTGACCACGGCCAGGATTGGATACGTGAACGGGCGAAGGCGCCGATAGTCGATACGCGACGCGATCCACATCAGGCAGAGCGCGACCAGAGCGAACACGGCCTGACGCTTGAGGAAGTGTTGCGGGTCGCGGAACACCGCCGTGGCTTCGACGACGCTCGCGCTGTACACCATCATCACGCCGAACCCGAGGAGCGCCGTGACCACCGCGGCGATGACGACGTCGACGGGCCCGCGCTCGGACGCGCCTCGACCGAACGACAGCGGGAAGCTCACGGCGCCTCCTTTCGCGCAAGCTCGGCCACGGCTCGGACGAATCGTTCGCCGCGGTCGGCATAGCTCCGAAACATGTCGAAGCTGGCGCACGCAGGGCTGAGCAGCACCGCGTCTCCGGGTCGTGCCAGGGCAAAGGCCGTCTGCACGGCCTCCTCCATGCTCCCTGCGCGGGCCACGGGAACGCGATCGCCGACGGCGGCAGCGATGCGCTCGGCCGCTTCGCCAATGAGGACGACGGCCCGACCGCGCTCGGCGAGGGCCGCGACGAGCGGCTCGTACGCGCCCTGCTTGTCGCGACCGCCCGCGATCAACACCGCTTTCGCCTCCGCGAGGCCGCGGAGCGCCGTGACCGCCGCCCCTACGTTCGTTCCCTTGGAATCGTCGTAAAACCGGACGCCCCGCACGCTCCCCGCGAACGCCATGCGGTGCGGCAGCGGGCGAAACGCCGAAAGCGCCGCGCCGATGGCCGCGCTCGCCGTGTCCACGGCACGCGCGGCCGCGATGGCCGCCGCAGCGTTCTCGCGGTTGTGACGCCCAGAAAGACGATCCGGATCGATCGCGAACCGCTCGCCGCTCGCGCGCTCGAGCACGGCGCTCTCCTCGACGACGTAGTCGCCCGAGCCGCCGAAGCGCACCAGGCGCCCGTGCCCGCGGCGCGCCTGACGTTCGCACTCCGCGTCGCCCGCCGGCACGATCGCGACGTCGTCGGCCGTCTGGTTCACGAAGGCGTTGCCTTTGGCGGCGGCGTACGCCGCGAAGCTCGGATAGCGATCGAGGTGGTCTTCACTGATCCCGAGCAGCACCGAAACCTTGGGGCGGAAGCTCGGCGCGCGCTCGAGCTGGAAGCTCGACACCTCGAGCACGACCACGTCGTGCCCGGCTCCCACCGCGCGCGTCGCCGGCGTTCCCAAGTTGCCGCCCACGAACACGGAGCGCCCGGCCGCTTTCACCATGTCGCCGACGAGCGTCGTGGTCGTGCTCTTGCCGTTGGTACCGCCGATCGCGACGATTGGCGCCTGCAGGCGCTGGGCCGCGAGCTCGAGCTCGCCGACGACGGGCACGCCGGCGCGCGCCGCGCGCTCGAGCTCCGGCAACGGGGGCACGCCCGGCGAAACCACGACGAGATCGGCGCTTTCGAACGGGACGCCCGCGTGCCCGCCCGCGACGATCTCGATGCCGAGCGCGAGCGCTTCGGGGTCGAGCCGCTCGCGGGGCTCGCGATCGGTCCCGAGAACCTCGGCGCCTTCCGCCCGGCACAGCTCCGCCGCGGCGATGCCGCTCTTCTTCAGGCCGACGACGATCACGCGTCGGCCAGCGAGCGGAGCTTGGTTCCGTGCCGGGTCGATCATCGGAGCTTGAGCGAGGAGAGCGCCACCAGGGCGAGGAGGACCGAGACGATCCAGAAGCGAACGATGATGCGCGGCTCCGGCCACCCCTTCTTCTCGAAGTGGTGATGGATGGGCGCCATCAAGAAGACGCGCTTTCCGAACAGGCGGAAGGAGACGACCTGAGCGATCACGCTCACGGCCTCGAGCACGAAGATGCCGCCGAGGATGCCGCTCAAGAGCTCCGTCTTCGTGAGCACGGCGAGCATCCCGAGCCCGCCACCCAACGCGAGCGAGCCCACGTCGCCCATGAACACCTGGGCGGGATAGGTGTTGTACCAGAGGAAGCCGATCCCCGCGCCGATCATGGCCGCTGCGTACACGCTGAGCTCGGCCATCTCCGGAATGCCGGCGATGTCGAGGTACACGGCGAGCGGCTGCCCGAACAGCACCGACCCGGCGATGTACGCCCAAATCAGGTACGTCCCCGCGCTGATCATCACCGGGCCGATGGCGAGGCCGTCGAGGCCGTCGGTGAGGTTCACCGCGTTGCTCATGAACACCACCACGAGCACCGCGAACACGATGTAGACGATGGTCGGCAGCTCGACCGGGTGCTTTTCGAACGCGAGGAACGGGATCGCGAGCCGCGTTCGCATGTCGAGCCAGCCCTGGGGCAGCGCCGCGTCGTTCAGGAACAAGTACGCGATTGCCGCGCCCCCGATCGTGAACTGGCCGAGCAGCTTGTAGCGCCCGGGCAACCCGCGCGTGTTGCGGCCCTGGATCTTCAAGCGATCGTCGATGAAGCCGACCAGGCCGTAGCCGGCCGTGACCACGGCGGTCGCGATCACGAACACGTTCTTGACGTCCGCCCACAGGATCGTGGGCACGAGCAGCGAAACCAGGATCAACGCGCCGCCCATGGTGGGCGTGCCGCGCTTGGAAAAATGCGACTCCGGGCCCTCTTCGCGGATGATCTGGCTGATTTGCTTGCCGCGCAGCTTCTGGATGAACCAGGGCGCGACCAAAAAGCTCATCAGCATGGCCGTGATCGTGGCCATGATCGCGCGAAACGGCGTGTAGCGGAGCACGTTGAGGGCGCTCGCCCACCCGAACTCGAGGCTCAACGGGTAGAAGAGCTCGTAGATCAAGCTCCCCTCCCGAGTCGCGCGCGCACGACGTCGATCACGCGCTCGGCGCGCACTCCGCGCGACGCCTTCACCAGCGCCACGTCGCGCGCGGCGAGCACCTTCGCGAGCCAGCTTCCAGCCGCCGCCACGTCGGGCAACAGTCGCGTCTCGACGCCGGCGTGCGCGAGCGGCTCGAGCAACCATCGCGCATCACCGCCGAGCGCGACGGCCGCGGTCGCGCCGAAGCCGGTGAGCGCCTCACCCGCCTCGCGGTGCAGCGTCGGCGAGCGTTCGCCGAGCTCGCGCATCTCTCCGAGCACCAAGAACAGTCGCCCGCCCCGCGCCCGCGCGAGCTCGCTCGCGACGGCGACGGAGCTCGCCAAGCTGGCCGGGTTGCTGTTGTAGGTGTCGTCGAGAACGAGCGCACCGTTCGCGAGCTCGATGGGCGTGAGCCGTCCCGGCTCGACCGCGCGCACGCGCGCGAACGCCGCTTCGAGCTCACCCGACTCGAGCGGGCGCCCTGCCGCATTCTCCGCAACCGCGATGGCGGCGGCGAGCGCGGCCGCACCCGGGCGCCCGAGCAGCGGCGAGACGACGCGCAGGGGCGCCGAGGAGGGTCGCGCGACGACCACCGTCGTCGAGCCCACGGTTCCCTCGCTGCGCTCGAGCACGCGATACGTCGCGCCTTCGGAGAAGCCGTACCCGAGCCGTCGCTCGGCGCGGGCGCGCGCGAGCTGCCTACGGACCCGCTCGTCGTCCACGTTGCCGATGGCGATGCCTTCGCGGGGAAGCTCCGCGAACAGGCTGCCTTCTTCGTCCTCGATGGCGTCGAGCGAGCCGAGGCCCGCCGTGTGCTCGAGGCCCACCAAGGTGAGCACGCCCGTGTTCGGTTGTGCGATGCGCGCGAGCTCGGCGACCTCTCCCGGCGCGTTCGTGCCAATTTCGGCCACCGCGTAGCGATGGTGCGCCCCGAGCCCGAAGAGCACGAGCGGAACGCCAATCGCGTTGTTGAGGTTGCCGGCGGCGAAGTGCGCGGCCCCCGGGGCCACGGCGTCGAGCGCTGCCGCGATGGCTCCGCGCGTCGTGGTCTTTCCGGCAGAGCCGACGACCGCCACCAGGTGACCGCCCCAGCGCGTCCGATGCTCGCGAGCGAGCGCCCCCAGCGCGCGCAGCGTGGAGCCCACGCGCACCACGGGCACCGGCGCGTCGCCGATGTCCCGTTCGACGAGGAGCGCCCGCGCTCCACCGCGCAGCGCGGCGTGCACGAAGTCGTGCCCGTCGTAGCGGTCGCCCACGAGCGCCACGAACAGCTTGCCGAGGGTGGCAGTGCGCGTGTCGGTGACCACGCCGGTGACGACGCCACTCCCGGCGCCCGTCAGGGTGCCGCCCGTGATCGCGGCGATCTCGTCGATCCGAAAGTTTGCGGTGTTCTCGGGCAGGGCGCTCGACATCAGGCGCTCCCTCCACGGCGCTCGGCGAGAGCGCGCCGGGCTTCGACGCGGTCGTCGAACGGCCGCCGTTCTTCGCCGAAGATTTGATAGGTTTCGTGACCCTTGCCCGCGAGGAGGACCGTGTCTCCCGGAGCGGCCTCCCGGATGGCGCGGGTGATGGCGCGGGCGCGATCGAGCTCGATTTCGGGCTGAGCCGCTCCCACGGGAAAACCGCTCACGATCGCCGCCGCGATCGCCTGGGGGTCTTCCGTGCGCGGATTGTCGTTGGTCACGATCACGCGATCCGCGCCCGCCGCCGCAACGGCGCCCATCTTCGGGCGCTTGCCGGGGTCGCGGTCGCCGCCACAGCCGAAAACACAGGTGATTGCCCCGCGCGTGAGCGGGCGGAGCGCCGCGAGCACGCGCTCGAGCGCGTCCGGGGTGTGCGCGTAATCGACGACGACGAGCACGTCGTCGTCGGGGCCGTCGCAGCGCTCGAGACGCCCCGCGGCCGGCTCTGCCGTCGACAGCACCGCCGCGGCGCGTTCGGGCGAAACGTCGAGCGCCATGAGCGCACCGAGCGCAACGAGCAGGTTCTCGAGGTTGTGCGCGCCGATGAGCGGACTCTCGAGCGCGACGCGCGTGCCTTCGGCATCCACCTCGGCTCGGATCCCGCGGGCGTCCGCGCGGGCGTCGAGCGCGCGCACCGTGGCCTGCGCGGATCGTCCCACGGTCAGGCAGCGCCCGCGAACGCGTGCAACCAGCGCACGACCGAACGCGTCATCGACGTTGATGACCGCGGCGCGCGGCGCAAACTCGTCGAACAGCCGCGCCTTGGCTCGAGCGTACGCCTCCATCGTGCCGTGAAAATCGAGGTGGTCCTGGGTCAAGTTGGTGAACGCCGCGACGTCGAAGGTGAGTCCCGCGACGCGATGGAGCTCGAGACCATGGCTCGACACCTCCATCACCAGGTGCGTGCCGCCACCGTCGCGCACCATCGCGAGCCGACGCGAGACCTCGTCGGCCTCGGGGGTCGTGAAGATGCCAGGCTCCAGCGCGCCGTTCCAGTCGAAGCCCAGCGTGCCGAGGCTCGCGACGCGCATGCCTACCGCACGCAGCCCGTGCGTCACGAAGCGCGTCGTCGTCGTCTTGCCGTTCGTGCCCGTCACGCCCACCACGCGCAGCGCGCGGCTCGGCCAGCCGAGCACGGCTTCCGCGGCGAACGCCATCGCGCGCCGGGCGTCCGTGACGCGCAGCACCGGAACCGTCGTAGCCGGCAAAGCGCCGTCGGCTCGGGCGAGCACGGCGACGGCGCCCCGGGCGATCGCCTCCCCCACGTGGCGCGCGCGATCGCCCGCGTCCTCGGAAAGCGCGACGAACAGGTCTCCCGGAACGACGGCCCGCGAGTCGTGGTGCACGCCCGTGAGGCGAACCGTGGCGTCGCCCTCGAGCCGCGCTCCCAACGGCTCGAGCACGCGCACGAGCTCGCCCGTGACGAGCGGGTTCGACGCGGCGAGTGTGGAGACGGAGCTCATGATGCGGGCTCGAACACCAGGGTGACGGAAGCCCCGGGCTCGACGATGGAACCGGGAGGCGGGTTTTGGCTGACGAGCAGTCCCGTTCCCTCGAGGCGCGGCACGAGCCCGAGCTCGTGCGCACGCGTGAGGGCGCGGCGCGCCGGAAGTCCCGTGAGATCGGGAAGGCGCACCTTGCCCTTCGGAACGGGGCCGCTTCCGACGCTCTCCTGAACCGGCGGCTTCTTGCCCGCCGCCGCGCGCAGAGCCGCGTACGCGACGCGCGCCGGGTCGGGTCGCTCGGAGAGCTCGTCGAGATCGGTGCGCGCAACGCCGCGAGGGATGAGACCGCGGCTCTCGAGCGCGCGCTTGGCGACCTTGCGGAATATCGGCGCGGCCACCACGCCGCCCGAATGCTCGAGCATCGGCTCGTCGACGACGACCGCGATGGTGACCACGGGACGATCCGCCGGAACGAACCCCACGAACGACGCGAGGTAGTGATCGATCGAGTAACGGCCCGTCGAGGGGTCGGCTTTCTGCGCGGTGCCGGTCTTTCCGGCCACCTTGTAGCCGTCGATCGCCGCCTCGACGCCCGTCCCCTCGCCTTCCGTGACCGCGACCAGCATCTCGGTGACGGTGCGCGCCACCGATTCCGACACGACGCGTCGCCGCACGCGCGGCACCGCCTCGCGGACGAGCTCTCCCGTCGCGGTCGTCACCTTCTTCACCAGGATGGGCTCCATCAGCTGGCCACCGTTCGCGATGGCGGCCGCCGCGAGCGCCACCTGGAGGTTCGTCACGCTGATGCCTTGACCGAACGAGGCCGCCGCCGTTTCCACCTGCACCCAGGGGCGCCCGCGCGGGCGGAGCGTTCCCGACGCCTCACCGGGAAACGGCATGCCCGTCTCCTCGCCGAAGCCGAAGCGGCGGAACGCTTCGTAGAGGCGTCCTTCGCCGAGCATCAGGCCGATCTTGGCCGCGCAGATGTTGGACGAGAAGGCGAGCACTTGCGAGAGCGAGAGCCACTCCGCGGGGTGAGTATCGCGAATGGTGACGTTGTCCACTCGCATCGCCCCCTTCTCGCAGTACATGCGATCGCCCGCCGAGACGACGCCCGCGGCAAGCCCGGCGGCCAGGGTGAAGATCTTGGCGGTCGACCCCGGCTCGAACGCCTCGGTCATCGTGCGATCGCGCCGCGACGCGGGATCGCTGTTCCGGTAATCGTTCGGGTTGAAGAGGGGAGCCGACGCCAGCGCGAGCAGCTCCCCCGTGTGCGGGTCGAGCACGACCACCGAGCCTCCCCGCGCCTCGAACGTGCGGATCGCCGAGAGCAGCTCGCGTTCGGCGACGAACTGGATCCCTTGATCGATGGTGAGGTGGAAGTTGTGACCCGCGAGTGCCCGCTCGTCGTCGATGCCGTCGGAGAGCAAGAGGCGCCCCGAGCGGTCCCTCAGCCCGCGCAGCCGCTCGACGCGGCCCTTGAGCTCGGCGTCGAGCGAGTACTCGAGGCCGTCCTTCCCTTCGCCGTCGGGCGCGACGAAGCCGAGCAAGGGCCCTGCGAGCTCGCGCCGCGGATAGTAGCGTCGGCCTTCGCCCTCGACGGGGAGCCCGCGGACCGGTAAGCCCGTCCTTTTTTACACACATACACAGGCCCTGAAAGGGGTAAGTTAAACACACAGTGGACGACGCAGATTCAAA
>QGUH01000590.1 GCA_003242355.1 Pseudomonadota bacterium | reverse complement strand
ACCCGAGGAGCCGCGGAACCCAACGACGCGGTTTGGGTGGAACGCACCGCGCAGGGATACCGCGCGTACGTCGCCATCGCCGACGTGAGCGAATACGTGGAGGAGGGCTCCGAGCTGGACGACGAGGCGCGCGCGCGGGGATGCACGATCTACTTGCCGGATCGCGCCATTCCGATGCTGCCCACGGCGCTTGCGGCGGATCTTTGCTCGCTGTTGCCGGAGAAGGAGCGGCTGTGTTTGTGCGTGATCGCGGAGCTCGACCCGTCCGCGACGGTCACCCGCTTCGAGATCGTCGAGGGTGTGATGCGCTCGCAGGCCATGCTCACCTACGGCGGCGTGGCGCGAGCGCTCGGGTTCACCGAGGCGCCGCCGCGGAGCGCGCAGGCGGAGGCGATGAAACGCGACTTGCGCATCATCGACGAGCTCGCGCGCAAGCTGCGCCGCGCCCGGCTCGCCCGCGGCGCGCTCGATCTCGATTTGCCCGAGCCCAAGCTCGAGCTCGACCCGCGGTCGGGAGCGCCGCTCGACGTCGAGCGCAGAACGCAAGATCCCGGGATTCGTCGCGCGTACTCGATGATCGAGGAGCTGATGCTGCTCGCGAACGAGCTCGTGGCGCGCTTCCTCATCGAGAAGAAGAGCCCTGCCGTTTATCGCGTGCACGCACCGCCGGACGAGGAGAAGCTCGAGCGCTTCGCGATGGCGGCGGAGAAGCTCGGCATCTCCGTCGATCTCGAAACGTTCCAGGAGCCGGGGTCGATCGCGCGCTGGCTCGCGCGCATCCAGAAGCATCCACGCCGTTCCGTGCTCGAGATGCTGCTGCTCCGATCGCTCAAGCAAGCCACTTACGAAACGACGAACATCGGGCATTTCGGGCTCGCAGCGCCGTCGTACGTGCACTTCACCTCGCCGATCCGGCGCTATCCGGACCTTCTGGTGCATCGGCTCGTCAAACACCTGTTGCGCGGCAACAAGCCGAAGACCTCGCCGGCGGCGCTCGAGGCGCTCTCCGAAGCGGCGCGGCACGCGAGCGAGCGCGAACGCGCGGCGATGGAGATCGAGCGCGAGGTGGTCGACCTCTACCGCGCGCTCTTGATGCGGGATCGCATCGGCGACGTCGCGGAAGGCACGGTGACTGGCCTCGTCGGCAGCGGCGTGTTCGTGACCTTGGACGATCCGTTCGTCGAGGTGCTCGTGCGCTTCGAAGCGATGGGGCCGGATCGGTACGAGATTGCGGAAGACGAGCTGTCCGTCGTCGGGGCGCGCTCGGGCGACACGATTTCGCTCGGCGACCGCATGGTCGTCACCATCGAGGACGTGGCCGTTCTCCGACGAACGGTCTACGCCGCGCGCGTGGTGCCCGAAGCCGCGCTCGGCCGCCTGCGTGGAGGACCCAGAGCCAGTACCCGAGGGCGGGCGCGGGTGGTCGAAGTTGCCCCAGGCAAGCGCGCCATCGTCGGACGCCGCCGCAAAGAGGGCGTGAAAGCACAACGCGGCAGCCAGCGAGAACGCGGCGAGCGACGCGAACGCCGGGAACGCGGCGAACGCCGTCGGCGTCGCTGATCGACGCGTGCAGCGCGCCTCGAGCACGCGCCCGACGCCCCTTCCCGCGGAAGGTCGCCGCTCGGCGGCTCCCCTTCCGCCCGACTCCGTCGAGCTCGGCGTTCGAACAACGAGCGGAGAAGAGGGCTCGGGCGAGCGTGGCTCGCCCGTCCGCAGGCGCGCTCGGGGCTACGTGGCGTTGGCGCCGCCCACGAGCTAGGTCGTGCTCAGCGCTTGAAGAACGAGCGGAGGAGGGGCTCGCGGAAGTCGCTCTTGGGAGCGAAGTAGCTCGCCATCACGACGCGGGGCGCGACCTTGTCCTTGTCGAGCTTGTCGACGAGGATCTTTCCGTCGGCAGAGACGACGACGGTGCGCAGCGAATCGGCGCGCACGCGGTACAAAAGCCGATCGTTCTCCTTGTAGCCGCGCTCGCGCAGGGCCGCGAACCACGTCGGCAGCCCCGCGCTCACCTTCTTCTCCACCGCGGCCGTGATCAGCCCGGCTTCGCGCGCCTGCTGCAGATTCTCGCGCACGGCGTCGATCCACATGTCCAGCGAGACGTTGCGCAAAAACTTCAGCTGGACCAGGGCGTCGTCGGCTCCGATCGCGATGTCCGCCACCTGCTTGGCGACGGCCTCGGAGTATTCCTTGCCCTTGGCGACTTCCTGCAGGCGCGGGTGCAGATGCTTGCCGAAGCGGACGTCCACCGTGAGCACGTCCACCTTCAGGAACGTCTTCTCCAGCAGCATGTGCATCGCCGAGTACGGCCCCGTGGCGAACTCGGGAGAGTTCAACGAGGGGGGAGGCGCCGCGTAGAGCGCGGAACCGACGGAGAGGCTTGCCGCAAGGCAGGCAGCGAAGACGAACGAGCGAGCCTTCATCGTAAACCCTGTTGCCGGAGCGTACGTCGCGAAACGGCGCTTCGCCAGCAGCGCAGCGCCCATTCCAACACTACGCACTTGGCGACCCCGTTCTTCCTCGAATTTTTCCGCCCTCCGCAAGATCACGCGCCCGCCATCTGCAGCTCGAACGGAAAAATCGATCGCTCACCTGCCCAACGCACGCAGACGTCCGTCACCTCGCCGGCACGGAGCGTCGCCGCGTCGGCGTGCAGCGCATCTCGGCAAGCGAATTCGAAGTGCCGGGCGCTGCAAATCGCGATGCGGGAAGAAAGCTCAGGGCGCACGCCTTCCGAAATCGCATCCCGAGAAGGAGCTTTCTCCGCACATGGGCGTCGAGCGCGCATCCCGGCAAGCAGTTTGACGGCCCGGCGCTTCGAAAGACACGTTCCGGATCGCAATTCGAGGTGCCCAAAGCACCGAAAACTCCATTCTGGAATGCAATCGCGCGCGCAACGCCCCGCCGAGGCCGCATCGCCGAATGCAGATTTTCGGGGGCACCCCCGTCGAAGCGCCTTCCCAGAATGGAAATTGGATGGCACCCCGAAACGAAATTTCGATCCGGAATGTGAATCGCGACGAACATGGCGGCAATTGCGCTTCCCGGAATGCAAAGAGGGCGGCGATAACCGCCAAATTGCTTGCCGGCATAGCGAATGACGTCCGGTGATGAACGGCCCGAATGAACGGCGCGTCGCCGCGGAGCACCCTCCGTCGTCGGACCGAGGGGTGGAGGGCCGAATGAACGGCGCGTCGCCGCGAAGCACGCGTCGACGGCGGGCCGAGGGTCGCTCCCGCTATCGATGGGGAGCGGTGTAGACGCCGCCCAATGGGCAACGAAGGGAGTCGTGGGGCCTATCGGCGTCACGCGGCAGCTCGATCGAAGGCCCCGCCCTGCTGCGCGCCGCGCTTCGCGCGTCGCTCCGCGACGGGCTTTAGTGCCGCCCGGCTAATGAGCGGCATTGCGGGAGCTCAACCTCCGCCGCTTCGCCGGCGTGTGCTCCGCGGCTCCTTGGGCCGTTCTTCGGCGCGAGGAGGCCCGGAGTAAGTCACGGAAGCGGCGAGTCGCTTCGCTTTACGAGTCGCCGAAGTTCGCCGTGTGCCCTCGCGAGCGAAGCGAGCCCGCGGTGAGCGAAGCGAACCGCGTCGGGGAGCTCGAGGGGCGGTGAGCCCCTCGAGGAGGACTCCGGCGGGGGCGGGGGGGGGGGGGAAAACCCCCCCGGGGGGGGGGGGGGGGATCAACAGGCGGGGGGGGGGAGACGCCCCACGAAGAGGGTCCTTATATAA
>QGUH01000589.1 GCA_003242355.1 Pseudomonadota bacterium | reverse complement strand
CGGCGTAGACGAGCAGGCCCGAAAGCACCGCCGAGATCACGAGGTCCATGCCGGCCCGGCTGCGCAGCCGCGCTCCCTCGCGCCGCGCGCGCTCGCCGACGGCCTTTTCGAGCTCGCCCGGACCGCTGCCCCGCTTGCGCCCGTGCTCGGCCGTCGCGAGCAGGGGGGTGAGCCATGCGCTCCCCGTGCGTTCGGGCCCTCGCGGCGGATTTCCGGAGCTCAAGGCACGCTCGGCGCGTGCGGTGTCGCTCTCGAGACGGCGCGATGCGCCAAGGAGCAACCAGAGGCGCCAGCCGAGCAGCGCCACCGAGCCTCCGAGGGCCACCTGCAGCGTCGGGAATTCGTCGGGCACGCTTCCGACGGCTTACCAGGACGGCGGCGAGCCGTCGAGACGATGGGCGGCGCCCCTGTGGGGAGAACGGAGCCCGGTCCGCGGTCCGACGAGGCCAGCCTGGCGTTGCTCGACGCCGGCCCATGCCGTAGCGTCGAGGAGCGTGCCTCCGCCTCGTCCCGGACGCCTCGTGATCGGCCTCGCGGAGCTCGTCGACTTGCCCGAATGGCGCATCGTGCGCTTGCGCGCGAAGGTCGACACCGGCGCACGGTCGAGCGCCCTGCACGTCGAGAACATCGCCGAGATCGCTCCCGATCGCGTGCGCTTCGAGGTGATCCTGCACCGCGATCGCCCCGAGCGACGGGTCACGGTGGAAGCGCCCGTGGTGCGCCGCACGCGCGTGCGCTCCAGCACGGGGCGCGCCGAGCCACGCGTCTTCGTGCGCACGACGCTGCGCATCGGGCGCATCGTGCTGCCCGTCGAGCTCGGGTTGGTCGACCGCGCGGGCATGCTCTACCGCATGCTCATCGGGCGCACGGCGCTCGGCACGCGGTTCCTCGTCGATCCGAGCCGCCGGTATCTCTTGGGCGAGGTTCCTCCCGCTCTGCGGCAGAGCGGGCGCTCTTCCACGGCGAGCGCCAGACGGAGTCCCGCGTGAGCTTGCGCATCGGTATCTTGTCGCGACTCCCCCGCGGTTACAGCACCGAGCGGCTGCGCGAGGCCGGCCTGCGCGCGGGGCACCGCGTGAGAGTGCTCGACACGCTGCGGGTGAGCCTGCTCATCGCCGGGCGCCGGCCGAAGCTGTTCTACCGGGGCGAGAAGCTCGGGCGCTACGACGCGATCGTGCCGCGCATCGGCGCCTCCGTGAGCGCTTACGGCGCCGCCGTCGTCGAGCAATTCGAGCACGCCGGTGTGTTCACGCCGGCGCCGGCGCAGGCGATTCGCGCCTCGCGCGACAAGCTGCGGGCGCTTTCGCTGCTCGCCCATCACGGCATTCGCGTTCCGGAGACCGTGTGCGTGCGCGATCGCGCGAGCATTCGTCGCGCGGTGCGGCAGGTGGGGGGACCCCCGGCCGTCGTGAAGCTGCCCGAGGGCACGCAAGGCACGGGCGTGATCCTCGCGGACAGCTATCGACTCGCCGAGTCCGTTCTCGAGGCGCTGCTCGTCACCCAGAAGAGCGTGCTCGTGCAGCGCTTCGTGCGCGAGAGCCGCGGCCGCGACATCCGTGCCTTCGTGGTGGGCGGCAGGGTCGTCGCTGCGATGCAGCGTCGGGCTGCGCCGGACGATTTTCGCAGCAACGTCCACCGAGGAGGGCGCATCGAGCGGCGCACGCTGGAGCCCTCGCTCGCGCGTGTCGCGGTGCGCTCGGCGGAGGTGCTGGGTCTCGGTATCGCGGGCGTCGACCTGATGGAGGGTGACGATGGCCCGCTCGTGCTCGAGGTCAATTCGTCGCCGGGGCTCGAGGGCATCGAGCGCGCGACCGGCATCGACGTTGCTGGTGCCATCGTCGAGTACCTCGAGGCAGAGGTCGCGCAGCGTTCGGCGGAGCCCACACCGGAGAGCGTATGAAACCCGGCGATCATCCCGACTTCTTCCGTCTTCCCCCGCCCCCGGGGCGCTCACGGGAAAGCACCATCGTGCTCGATGCCGAGGGGCGCTTTTGGCACGACGGGGTCCTCGTTACGCATCCGGGCATGGTGCGCGCGTTCGCCTCGTGGGTCGCGCGGCACCCGGACGACGGGCGTTACATCCTCACGAACGGCTACGACTGGACGTACTTCCGCGTCGAGGACACGCCGCATTTCGTCACGCGCATCGACTTCGGGGCGGAGCCGCCGATGCTCGAGCTGCTCGACGGCACGCGGGAGCCCTTCGTTCCCGAGTCCATCGAAGTTCGCCCCGACGGCGTGCTCACGGTGCCGGTCAAGGAGGGGAAGTTTCGCGCACGCTTCACGCGCGAAGCGCTGCTCGCGCTCGAGCCCCGTCTGGATTCCGCTCCGGACGGTACGATCTGTCTCCAGCTCGACGGACGGCGCTGGCCGCTTCGGGTCCCGACGTCGGAAGCGTGATACAAGGGGCGCGCTGCAATGCGTGTCCTGGTGGCCGACCGGCTGAACGAGGAGAGCCTCGACGAAATGAGGGCGTTGGGCGTCGAGGTCCGCTACGACCCGGAGCTCCGCGCCGAAGCCCTCCCGGAGGCGCTCGAGGACGTGAACGTGCTCGTGGTGCGCGGCACGGAGGTGAGCGCGGAGGCCGTCCATGCGGGCAACGCGCTGAACCTGATCATCCGTGCCGGGGCCGGCGTCAGCAACATCGACGTGGCGGCGGCGAGCGAGCGTGGCATCTACGTGGCCAACTGCCCCGGAAAGAACGCCGAGGCCGTCGCCGAGCTGACGTTCGCGCTCATCGGCTGCCTCGACCGGCGCATTCCCGATGCCGTCGCGAGCCTCCGCGCCGGACGTTGGGAGAAGGACGAGTACGCGCGCGCGACGGGGCTCGCCGGGCGCCGCATCGGGATCCTCGGGCTCGGCCACGTGGGGCGCGCGGTGCTCCGACTCGCGCGTGCCTACGGCCTCGTCCCGTTCGCCACGAGCCGCTCGCTCACCGCCGCCAAGGCCGCCGAGCTCGGCGTGCGCCGGATCGAAACGCCGGAGGAGCTCGCGCGCGAGGTGGACGTGTTCACGGTGCATCTCGAGCTCGTCGAGCGCACGCGTGGCATCGTGAGCCGCCGCGTGCTCGAAGCGTTGCCGGACGGCGCCATTTTCGTGAACACCGCGCGCCCCGAGCTGGTCGACTACGACGCGCTTACGGAGCTCGTGCCGAAGAAGCGTCTGCGCGTCGGCCTCGACGTGTTCCCGAACGAGCCGCCGGGGCGGAGTGGGACCTACGAGCACCCGCTCTTCCGCTCGGGGCTCGTCTACGGCACGCCCCACATCGGCGCCTCCACCGACGAGGCGCAGACCGCGATTGCCGCCGAGTGCGTGCGCATCCTGCGCAGCTTCGTCACGAAGGGCGAGGTGCCGAACGTCGTCAACATCAGCGCGACGTCGTGGTCCCGCTATCAGCTCGTGGTTCGCCACCTCGACAAGGTGGGTGCGCTCGCCAACGTGCTCGCGGTGCTCAAACGCCACGACATCAACATCCACGATCTGGACAGCACCCTGTTCGAGGGCGGCAAGGCGGCGTGCGTCAAAATCCGCATCGGTCGACGCCCGAGCGAGGATTGCCTTCAGGAGATCATGGCGTTTTCGGACGAGGTGTTGCACGTGGACCTCGTCACGCTGCCCAATCTCGCCTGAACGCGTCCCGCCGCGACGCAGGCTTGGAAAGGTGCCGCAACATGCGCTCGGCAGCGTCGAGCACCCTGTTCGCCCGAGGCCCCGACCGCCTTGCGCG
>QGUH01000588.1 GCA_003242355.1 Pseudomonadota bacterium | reverse complement strand
AGAACAGCGCGCCGGTGGGGGCGCGCCCGGTTGCGGGGTCGATGGCGACATGGAATCGCGTCTCGAGGGGTGGCCCAGCGATGCCACGGATCTCGCCGGGGGCGTCAGGGTTCGACAGCCATCGCTCCATCTCGGACCAGCGCCACAGCGCGTTCATCCGCTTCGGTTTCGAAAAGTCGGGGACGGCGAGACCGACTGGAGCGAGAACGGCTTCGGGCAGGTTGGAGCGAAGCCCCCAATCGGTCAGATCGAGCGGGACGAGCCGCCTAAGACCACCTTCGAGGAGGAGCGCATCGGCCGGCCTCGGGAAGAGCCATTCTTCGACAGATCCGTCGTGGTTCAGCAGCGCAGGGAACGGCCCCTGCACTGCGATGCGCTTGGCCTGATCGGGATCCCCCACCCAGGTGCCATGCGAGTCCAATCCCTGGCGGGTGCGCGCGAGCCCCGCGACGACCTGCGGAGGAGGCAGCGTGCGGCCGTTTACCTCGCCAGTACCGATGGAGCGCCCGTCACCGAAGAACAGGGGATCGATTGCGTCCAGGATCCAGGTGTTCATGCGTCCTCCCCATCGAGTGCCGCGAGTGCCCGCGTGACGATCAATTCGTCGCACGTGCGTGTGAGGCGCGCGTACGAGGGGTTGCGATCTCCGAGGCGACCCCACACGGCACTCGCCGCGTCGTTCCCGACTTCTTTTTGCTTGAGCACGCGGTCGACCTCCAACGCCCGGATCTCATTCAAAGCAGGATCTTCGCCGTTCAGTCGCTCGGCGACGCGCCGGAGGTCGTAAGCAAGCCCGCGTGGCAGTGAACCCGTGCTCGGATCCTGAGCGTTCTGGAGCGCGCGGAAGCTATCGAGCTCACTCCACTTGCCACCGATGAGCACCGGGGACCCGCTGCGCTTTTCGAGTCGCACCGCGAATGCGCCACGCCCGTACGTCTGCTTCGCCGCGTGCTCGGCCTCTCGGGCACCTTCGAGCGCACCTCGAAACGGGTCGGACGCGTGGGCGATCTGGACGCCCACGGAGAGAGTGGGCGCCCCGCCATCGTCTTGACTCCCCCTCGCCGAACTCGAGCTCTTTGGACCTCTGGCAATGGCATCCGTGAAGGCATCGTTCAACTTAGCGGCGCAATCGAGCGCTGTGGCGACCGGGAGCAGAGCCAACACGTCATCCCCACCCGCGAAGACGCAGTGCCCGTGGTGTTGCGCGACCACCGCCTCAGCGGATGCGGCAAAGCCAGCGAGCGCGGTGCTCGCTTTCTGGTGCTCCTCGGGTGTGCTCAACCCATCGAGCCAGACCCCCATACGATCGCCGTCTGCGCGTAAGATGGCGTAGTAAGGCGAGAGAATCCGCCAGCGACCGCCCTGCTTTTCGACGATGCTGCGCGCCTCGCGCAGGAAGACGCTCAGTTCTTTACGGGCGGTGACGAGCTGAGGCCCTTCGTAGTCCTCGGCGAGTCGCTCGGCGAAGAGCACAAGACCGTCGATCCTCCCCAGCACCGGGTCTTCGTGCCCTTGGGGAACTCGCGACAGCGACTGGCCCCTGTCGGGAAGATTCGCGACAAAACGCTCGAACGCCGCCTTGAGATTGGATTGGGCGACACTGGACTGGGCGACAGGGGGCTCGTTCCAAACACGCCGCAACGACCATGACGCGACGTGAGCGGTGGAGATCACGCGCGCTCCGCGCGCTTGCTCGGGTGTGAGGACATGCCCTCCATTGCGTTTGAGAAGACCCACACCGCAGAGCCGCTCAGTGGGGCCGACCCCGAAGGTCCTGCGCAGGTGCTCGGCGCGGCCGTTCTGCTCACCCCCTTTGAACGCAGCTTCTTCGATGACGGACTCGCGCTGTCCGTCCAGGCGGCTCTTGGGCACAGCCGCGCCCCAGCTCACGGGCGCGAAGTCGCGGAGCGATTTGCGCGCGGCCAGCGCCGCCTCGGCGCGGCGGCGGGTCTCGCCCCAGTCGCCGCTCACTTCGTCAACAACGACCCAGGCGATCTCGAGCAAATCGGCAACCTGAAGCTCAGCGTTTCGGCGCTGGAAGTGCGCTCCAAGGGATGAGGCGGCGACGCGGTCGAACACAGATGTCGCCAGAGCCATTAGCCTGTTTCTCGCCGCGCTTTCGACGGTGTTCGCGACCGCGACGGCGTCCTTCGCAGCCACACGCGCCACGACCTTGTTGGCGACCGCGCTCTGACCCTTGAGCGAGGCCGGAGCGGGCATGATCAACTCAGCCCCCTCCGCCTGCGCAGCTTCGGCGGCCGTTCGGGCCAGCTCCGACAACAGCCAGCTCCCGAACCAGAGATCCTGGCCCTTGCGCGCAGTGGCGATGAAGTCCTGCACCGGCCCGATCGAAAAGAGAAGCGCGGCTTGGGGTTCGACGCTGGTCATTCGACACCTCTCCTGGGCTGGAGATGCGCGTAGACAAAAGGTTTCGTCGCGGTCATCCTCAGCCCCCTAATACCTTCATCGCCGCCGTCTTCGCGGCGCCATAGAAGATCGGGGCGACGTGCGCCATGATGCCCGCGCTGACGTCGACGAAGTTGCGCTTGTTCTCGCCGAGGATGAAGCCGTGGCTGGCGAGGTCGCGCGCGATGTCCAGGTCCGACCGCAACTCGGTCCCGCCTCGCGCGACGCGAGGCATGGAAGGAAGGTCTGCATGTTCGTGGGCTTTCGTCATGAGCTGCTCCCGACCTGTCATCCGGCTGCTACCTCGCTCTTGGCAGCTCGGAATTTCCTCGTAAATGCGCTTCACCAGCAGCGGGAACGCAACATCCTGAAACTGAGCGTCGTTCAGGTACCGGGTGACGATCTCCTGGTTCTGGCCCATTCGATCGACCATCAGTTCCTCGACCTTGCCCTTCATGGCGAGAGCGAAGTTGTCGAGCGGGTTGGCCTTTGCGCGCGCAGAGCGGCTTCGAGCTGGAGCTTCGGAGCGGCGCGAAGCTCCGGCTTCCTTGGGACTTCGACGCCGTTGCGGTGCGTCGACTCCTTCCGGTTCTGGAGGCTCCGTGATCCCGTCGAGTGTTCGTATTTTCGTGTGCACCGAGCCCATCGACATGCGCCAGGGATTCGATCGCTTGGCCCGCTGAAGCAGCGCTCGTCGCGGAGCTTTCCGCTCGGGCCCCCTGCCACACGTCCAGCTGTGCTTGGACGTGCAGTTGGGCAGGCGGTTACCCAAAAACCGCAGCGCGCCTTTCACCGCTGAGGCGCGCAGTTCCGGGCTTCGCTGGTCCGCTCCCGCAGCGAACAGCGGGGTTATCAACCGTAGATCCACGCGCCCAAGCGTCACGATACCTTCCATACCGGCTCCTCGATATTCTGCTTGATGTACCGCCTTAGCTCCTCATCAAGTCCCCTACTCGGCTCCAGCCTGAACGCGCTCAATCAACGGCGCCTCCTCCGCCCGCCGCGCATCAGTGCACGCATAATTCGCTTAAAGATGTCCTGCACAGTATTAATTTTGCCCACAAGAGATCTGTGTCTAAGTCAACAAGTGCGCCGCGCCGGGGCTCGACGCCGCACAAGGAGCTCGGTCTGGTGCGCTAACTGAATTGACCAGTTAGGACGACCTCAGTCTATAGGATAAACTTCAACAAAGGCGACGAGGGAGCGCATCACGAACACCTTCACCTACAGCGCTACGAACGCAAGTGACAGAACGTGATCTTGCAGGGGCCTACCGGGTAAGAAAATTGCTTGGCTTTTTTTCAAACAGGAAATGAGAAGGG
>QGUH01000587.1 GCA_003242355.1 Pseudomonadota bacterium | reverse complement strand
CGACGAGCTGGGGGTCCCCCGGCTCGCCGCGTGACCTCAACTCTTCGAACCGCCCGGTGCGGACCCGCATGCCGGGTGGTGTGGCAGGGGTCCCGAGGGATTACCTCGGGCCCCTATGCCGATTGGGCCGACGGGAACCAGACGGGAAAGCGAGCGTGGCGGGGCTTTCCTCGGCCGACTCGCCCATTCGGGGAGGGAGGAGGTGGGAGCTAGGGAGGCGTCTGAAAGGTGCCCGCCGACACGGTCGGAAAACGATGCGAGGTCACGATGCGGCGTTCGAGCCGAGCGCGGCGCCGTGGTATTTCGGAACGTGAACCGATGGGGTTTCACGGCGCACTGAATTCATGGTCGTCACCGGGACTTGCCACGGCCTTGTTCGTCGCCGTGTTCCATGCGTGCTCGGTTTCCGACAAGAACGATTTTGCCTTCGGGGGTGACGCAGGCGCCGGCGACGCGGGCGCTGGAGGCGTCAACGACGGCGGAGCCGCCGGCGAGGCGGTCGCTCCGCCTTCTGCTTCCGGTGCAGGCGGAGAAGCGGGTGCCGGCGGCTCGCTCTCCTCGGCCGGGGCTGCTGGCGCCGAGGACGTCGATGGCGGCGCGGACTCGGGTGCGGGCGGCGCTGCAGGCAGCGGGGGAAGTGCCGGCGGGGGGAGCGATGCCTGCCCGGAGGACTACGAGGAAACGACGACGGGAACGTGTCGTCCCCTGCTGCGATCGCTCGCCGTTCTGCCGGCGGCTCCCGAGGCTGACGATCTCGTCGAGGAGCTCGATCCCGACTTCTCTCGAGCACGGCTCACGTACACGGTTCAGACGAGTTTTTGGGTCACGGAAGTCTGGATCGCGGCAGAGGGGGCTTCGGGGAGCAGGGTCACGGTGGACGGCACGTCGATAGAAGCCGGGGAAGCAGCCCGCGTTCCGCTCGAGCTCGGTGAGAACGTCGTCGACATCGTGGTGGCGAGCGACGACGAGTCCACGGACTACCGTCTCACCGTTCAACGCCGTCTCCCGATTCGACTCTCGTACCCCGTGACCGGCGCGCTCTTCGGTCACGCAGTTGCCGCCTCGGGCGATCTTCTCTTGGTGGGAGCGCCGGGCGCGACGCGGGTGGTCGCCTACCAACGCACCGCGCCGGGCGTATGGGAGAACCAGAGCGAGATCACCGGTCCGGCCGGGTTCGGCACGAGCCTCGCGTACGACGGGGAGACACTCGCGGTGGGGGCACCGGACGAGCCGATGGGTGGCGACCAGTACATCGGCGCGATTCACCTGTTCCGACAAGCGAGCAACGGCGAGTTTCAGGAAGATCAGCGAACGGTGATGAGCGTGCCCAGCGCGGTGCGCCTGCTCGGGACGAGCGTTGCCGTCTCCGGTCGCTCGGCGGCCGCGACCACGGACAACTACGACGAGCTCCATACGTATACGCGCAACGCGAGCGGCGTTTGGGTCGAAGACCCCAGCAGCTTCCACACGGCGCCCCCCGGAGGCGTCTTCATCGAGGGGGTCGTGGCGCTCGACGGGAACTGGCTCGCCGTCGGCGATCACAACGGGACGACGAGTGGGCCGAGCGGGGTGCGCGAGGCGAGCGTGTTCTTGTATACGCGGCGCGATTTTGGTGACCCTTGGGAGCCGCCTGCGAGCGGCACCGCTCGGCTCACCGCGAGCGGTATGTTCGCGGACAGCGTCGCCCTGCGCGATCGCACGCTCGTCGTGAATGGAGAGCCCGTGCGCGTGTTCGAGCGGAACGACGACGGGACCTGGTCGAATCGGCCGTTGCCGTGCGATTCGCTCGGCCCCGTGGTCGTCACGGAGACCGCGCTCGTCGTGGGCTCGCCGCAAGACCCGTACAACGGCGTCACGGGGGACACCGTCCGGGTGTTCCGTCGTGAAGAACCGGGTTCGACGTTCCAGGAAGATCCGAGCTCGCCCCTTCCACCGCAATCCGGAGCCGCGGAAGGATTTGGGTTCTCCGTCGCCGCGGAGGGCTACCGGGTCTTCGTCGGCGCTCCGAACGACGGAAATGGTGGCGCCGTCTACGTCTTCGACTGAGGTCAGCGGCGCGCGAGCTTCTCGCGGAGTACGTCGCCCAGGCTGCCGAGCGCGCTGCTCGGCTTCGGCGACGCCGCGCCGGCGCTCGTGAAGTCGCGGTAGTGCCGGCGCTCCTCCACGCGAGCGACCTCCGTCGCGCTGAACGTCAGCTTTCCGCCCGCATTGCGCACGAGCACGACATCGAGCTGCTTTCCCGCCGGATAGGCACGCCGATGGTCGGCTCCCGGCGGCAGCCCCAGCTCGCGCAGGGGCACGAGGCCTTGACCGCGCGGCGTCTGCACGAGCACGCCGTTCGCGGTCGCCCGCACGACCGTCGCGCTGAGCACCTCTTCCGAAGCACCGGGCGCGGCCTCTGCCACGGCGGCGGCCAGCACGCGCATGGAAAGCCGCACGCGGAGACCTCCGCGCGGCGAGTCTTCCACGGTGAGGATGCGCGCGCGCACGCGTTCGCCGGGGCTCACGACGTCTTCGACGCGCTCGACGCGGTGAGGCGCGAGCTCGGAGATGTGGATGAAGCCTTCGACGCCGTCCAAATCCACGATGGCGCCGTGCTTGCCGACCGACTGGACGACACCTTCGACGTCCTCGCCCACCGCGAGCCGTTCGCGGGCTTTCTCGGCGGCTTCGCGGCGGCGATCCTCGAGCAGCGCGCGCCGCGACAGGATCACGTTGCGCCCGCCCTCCTTGATCTCGAGCACGCGGAACTCGAGCCGCTGCCCGACGTACACCTCGAGGTTCGGCACGTGGCCGATGTCCACTTGCGAGGCAGGGCAGAAACCGCGCGTGCCGGCCACGCTGACCTCGAGCCCGCCTTTGACGGCGCGCGTCACTTCCCCCTCGACGGGAGTTCCGCTCGTGAGCGCGAGGTCCAGCGCGCCATCCACGGGTGCGCCTCCGCGTCCGAGCGAGACGGCGAGCAACGGCCCGTCGGGTCGGGGATCGACCACGGTGGCACGCAGCCGGTCACCGACCGCGACGCGGACCTTGCCGTTCTCTTCGAGCTCCGCGCGACCGATCCGCCCGTCGCTCGGCGTGCCGGCGTCCACGAACACCCACTCGCCGGCCACCTGAAGCACGGTCACCTCGATCGTCTCGCCCGCGCGCAACCGTTCCGTTCCGCGGCGTCCGGCGCCGGCTCGCATCAGGCTCTCGAAGCTCGCTTCCTCCGACATGGGCGCGGAGCATAGAAGAGGGCCGCGGACTTTCAACCAGGGTCCGAAACCCCGAGAGAAAAATGCCGTCCATGGCAGCCGCACGCTGGCCCCGGGCGCCCGGTGACCACGGCGTCGGATGGCGCCCAGACCATCCCGTCGACTGACGAGCAGCGGGTTTGGAGTCGGTTGGCACCGCCTTCTAGCGCACGGCTCGTCGAGCTACCGCGCGCGGGCGTGCTTGCGTGCGGCGACCATCTGGCGGATGGCGCCCAGGCTCGCCGAGTACAGGGGATCTTCGAGCTGTCGGTAGCACGCGGCTTTGTCGACGCCCGAATCTCCCGGCAGCATCGCGTTGAGCGCCCAGCGGAGCGGCGCGTAGCGTCCGCCGCCCGCTCGGAACGGCAAGGTGCCGGCAGCGCCCGCCCGACCGAGCTCCGCCTTCCCCACGGCGCAGTCTTCGGTCCCGAGGTCGCGGCAGATCCGCCGCTCGGGGCGTTGCCCCGTCCGGGCCCCCCCTGGGCCAACGCGCCGC
>QGUH01000586.1 GCA_003242355.1 Pseudomonadota bacterium | reverse complement strand
GCGATGATCACTTTGGGCTCGATCTGGCGAAACCGATCCAGCACGCTGCCAACGCCGAACTCCGGGGAGCAGCTCGACCAGATCGCCCCCAGGCTCGCCGTCGCGAGAAACGCAATCAGCGTCTCCGGCCGATTGGGCGCGAGCGCCGCCACCCGGTCGCCGACGCCGACCCCGAGGCGGCGCAGGCCGGCCCGGGCGCGGGCGACCTGCGCCACCAACGCGTCGCGATCGAGCTCCAGGCGCTCCCCCGCTTCGGAGCGGAAGATCACGGCCGTTTCGGACCCCCGCTGGCGGAGCGCGTGCTCGGCGTAGTTGAGCCGCGCCCCCGGAAACCACTCGACGTTCGGCAGCGTGCCGCGAAGCACCGCTTCGGCCGGTGCGTGGGCCGTGACCCCGAAGTAATCCCAAATCGACTGCCAAAACGCCGGTAGGTCCCCGACGCTGAACGCGTGGAGCTCTTTCCAGTCGCGACAGTCGATGTTGCGTGTCGCGCGCAACCAACGCGCGTAGTCGCTCAGCCTCGACTGTTGCTTGCGTTCCTCACTCGGAGCCCAAAGTAGCCTGCCCTGCTCGGTCGTCGCTGCGCTCATCGGTGCGCTCCATCGCGCGTTTAGCGCTGGAAAATCGGCCTCGAAACGCCATCATGGCCGTCCGGCCCGGGAGCCGCAAGCGCGGCGTCCGAGGTTGACTTCGCTTCGTGGCACGTGAGTTGCTCACACGCGCCTCCATGGCCTTCCGAGCAAGCCTTCCCTTGTGCCTCGCGTCGCTCGTCCTGCTTCTGCCCGTGGACGCGCGATCCACCACGACCGAGCCGGCCACCACCACCGAGCCCGCGGCGACGTCCGTCTCTCTCGAGCGACCAGCGCCGCCCGCCAGCGAGCCTTCCGCGCTTCCCGCATCCTCGCCGGCGCCACCCGAGCCCCCTCCCGCGCCTCCCACATCGGCCACCAGCGCCCCCTCGGACGCAACGCTCGCGCCCTCCCCCCTCGCCCGCACCGTGAACGTTCGGGGATTACCGCCCCCTCCCGTCGTCCGGCGAGGCGCCCGCGTCCACGATGGCTTCTACTTTCGCCTGGGCGGAGGCTTCGGCGTGTACGAAGAAACGCTCGGCTCCGAAGACAGCGACGTTTACGGAGGCGAAGTCCGGGGGCGCACGCTGGGCCTCGCGTCGGTCGGTGAGCTCGCCCTCGGCGGCACCGTGGGCCGCGGATTGGTCCTGGGAGGCGGCGTGTACTCGGCCGAGCTCGTCACCGCGACCTTCCGCGTCGACCGGGACAGCGTCACCGCACCGCCGCCCGAGCTCGATCCTCCGCTCAGGAACGTGTCCGTGCTCGGCCCCTTCCTGGATTGGTACCCCAGTCCCACGAGGGGGTTGCATTTCCAGCTCGCGCTCGGGCTCGCCAGCATGACCGCCGGCGTGGTCGGGACGACCCGTCCCGGCAAGGCCGATTATGCCGCCTTCGGAGGCGGCATCGTTCTCGGCGCGGGGCACGAGTGG
The DNA here is from genome assembly GCA_003242355.1 of Pseudomonadota bacterium. Lineage (GTDB taxonomy): Bacteria > Myxococcota_A > Polyangia > Polyangiales > Polyangiaceae > PMG-095. The sequence goes on along the minus strand of QGUH01000586.1, from coordinate 2,236 downwards.
TGGATTGGAGACGAATGGAGCATCGGCGTCCTCGCCCGCGCGATGGGGATCATCGCGGCAGGGAAGGACGACGACGACGTGATTTGGACCCACGCGATCGGCACGCGCCCCTCGCTCATGCTCACGCTCACGTATCACTGAACGAGCTCGACGCCCGTGCGAGCACGACGAAGGCGGGCTGGAGACGCCGGGGCATAGGCAATTCGGCCTATGGCGCGATCGGCCTTCCCCGAAGCCGGAAGCGCGGCGCGCCCGAGCTTGCTGCGGACGAATCGGGCCGTCGCGCCGAGCGAGTCGAAATGCACCACGCCCGGCACGGGGCACCGGAGGCAGGTCCGAGCGCGCCCCGGCGCTCTTGGACGCCCGTGATAAGCTCTTCGGCGTTTCCCATGGAAAATCCGCTGCTCTCGATTTCGCGCCCCCTTCCGTTCTCGAGCGTACGCGCCGAGCACGTCGCTCCGGCGATCCGCGCTCACCTGGCCGAAGCCGAGGCGAGCCTCGCGGCCATCGACGACCGGGAGGCGAGCTACGCGTCCACGCTCGGCAAAATCGAGGCAGCCACCGAACGCCTGGAGCAGGCGTGGGAAATCGTCGAGCACCTCGAAGCGGTCGCCACCACCCCCGAATACCGCACTGCGTACAACGCGGTGCTGCCCGAGGTGACGGCGTTTTGGTCGTCGATCCCGCTCCGCGAGAACGTGTATCGCGCGCTCGTGGCGTTCTCGGAGACCGACGAAGCTCGCTCGCTGGACCCGACGCGCAAGCGCCTGCTCGACAAGACGCTCGCGGATTTTCGTCGGCATGGCGCAACGCTCGACGCTGCCGGCAAGGAACGGCTCGCGGCCCTGGATCGCGAGCTCGGCGTGCTCACGACGCGCTTCACGCAAAACGTGCTCGATGCGACGAACGCGTTCGAGCTCGTGCTCGACGATCGATCGCGGCTCGCCGGAATGCCGGAGTCCGACATCGAGGCCGCGCGCGCGAGCGCCGCGGCAAAGGGTTACTCCGGATATCGGCTCACCCTGCAAGCCCCCGTGGTCACGGCGGTGCTCACGCACGCGGACGACCGCGCCCTGCGCGAAACCATCTACCGCGCGTACAACACGCGCGGTGCGAGAGGCGCCCACGACAACACGTCCATCGTGGCGCGCATCCTCGAGCTCCGGCGCGAGAAAGCCGCGTTGCTCGGCTTCGCGAGCTTCGCGGATCTCGTCACCGAAGATCGCATGGCGAAGACTGGCGCGGCAGCGAGGCGCTTCGTCGACGACCTCACCGAGAAGACGCGCCCGGCGTTCGAACGAGAGAACCGCGAGCTCGCCGAGTTCGCGCGCGGACGCGGAGGTCCCGACGTCCTCGAACCGTGGGACGTAGCCTATTTCGCCGAGAAGCTCCGGCGCGAACGCCTCTCGTTCGACGAGGAGGAGCTCCGTCAGTACTTCGCGGCCGATCGCGTGCTCGAAGGCGCCTTCAAGGTGGCCGAGCGCCTCTTCGGTGTCCGCATCGTGCCCGCCGAGGGGCTGCCAGCGTGGGATCCCCAAGTGCGCTCGTACCGCATGCTGGACGAACAGGGCCGCGAGCTCGGCACGTTCTACGTCGACCTCTTCCCGCGCGAGAACAAGCGCGGCGGCGCCTGGATGCACGGCCTCGTCGCAGCAGTGCCCCCGACGCCGCACGTCGCGGTGTTTTGCGCCAACGCGAGCCCGCCGGTCGGCGATCGCCCGTCGCTGCTCCTCTACCGCGACGTCGAGACGCTCTTTCACGAGTTCGGCCACCTTTTGCACCATTGTTTGAGTCGAGTCAGCGTGCGCAGCCTGGCCTGCACGCGCGTTGCGCACGATTTCGTGGAGCTCCCCTCGCAAATCCTCGAAAATTGGTGCGCGGAGCGGGAAGCGCTCGACTTGTTCGCTCGGCACTACAAAACGGGCGAGCCGATCCCGGACCCGTTGCTCGAGCGACTGCGCGCCGCACGAACGTTCCGCGCCGGCAATGCGCAGATGCGCCAACTCGGGTTCGCCGCGCTCGACCTCGCGCTGCACATCGACTACTCGCCCGAGCGCGATGGCGACGTCCTCACCTACTCGCGCCGCTTGCTCGAAAGATACTCGCCGACGCGCCTTCCCGACGACCACGCCCTGATTGCGAGCTTCCTCCACCTCTTCGGGAGCCCCGTCGGCTACGCCGCAGGGTACTATTCGTACAAATGGGCGGAGGTGCTCGATGCGGACGCCTTCGGCCG
>QGUH01000006.1 GCA_003242355.1 Pseudomonadota bacterium | reverse complement strand
CGGGGTTCGCGAGCGACCTCGGGAATCTCGTGCACGAACGGCTTCGCACGCGAGCTCGAAGTCCGGATCGGAACGACGCAGGAGGCTACCTTCGCCTGCGGATTCCCGCCGACGCCAAGTACGAGCGAATCCTCGACGAGTTCCTGCCGAAGCTCGTCGAGTTTTCGCCGAACGTGGTGGTGTTCACCGGTGCCTACGAGGCGATCCTCACGATGGACCTCCTGGGACGGGCGGGCGCGCGCCCCGACTTCTACGTGCTCTCTCATCACCAGCTCGAGAGGCGAGAAGATTTGATGAAGGTCATGCGCGCACAAACCCTGTTCGATCGGGTCGTGGGCGTCAGCTTCGCCGGGAGCAGGGACGAGGCGCCGTACCAGGAATACCGGAGCATTCTCGAGGCCACGTTTCCGGTGGATACGGAGCTCGACGGTTCCGAACACCACTACGACGCCGCCTACTACCTCGTCTACTCGGCCGTTGCCGCGGGCAGCGAGCGGCCGCTCGATGGGGCGCAAATGGCGCTCGGCCTCCAGCGATTGTTCGATGGACCGCGGTATTCCGTCGGCGGTCACCACATCCCCGAGACGACGATGGCGCTGCGCACGGAGCGGTCGATCACGCTCGAAGGCACTCGAGGCCGTGCGGCCTTCGACGCGAAGACGGGCGCCTTTCTCGGCAATGGCGCCGCCTTCTGTATCGACATGGCCTGGCTTCTCGAGGAGAAGGTTTTGGTGGACGTTCTCGAGTACGATCGAGATACCGGCGAGCTCGCTGGCAGCTTTCCGTGCATCGAAGGGTTCTGATGTTCCGACGGCTTCATACGTTCGAAAGGTCGTTGACGAAGCCTCGAAGGAGGTTCGGGGCGCCGGGCGACGTCGTGCAGGCGTTCTCGCTGGCGCTCGTCCTGGCCGGGTGTAGCTCGCCGTCCGATCCGCCCGTCGACGGCGGCTCGGAGTCGACCGGGGGAATGGTCGGCGTCGGAACGGAGAAGAGTGCGTGCCGCGCGCACGTCGATTGCAACGCCGAGGGCACCGACGAGCCCCATCTGTGCCTCGACGGACGTTGCGTGCGGATGAGAAACGACGACCCGAGCGATCCGACTCGGGGTGGGACGTGCCTGGACGTCCTCGGTAAAGAACACCTCGCGACGGGCGCAGAGCCCTTCGTTTTCGGCGCGTTCACGCGGATTTCCCCCGGGCAAACGGTGCCCCGGGCGCCGGCCATGAACTACGAGCTCGCGATTCGCGAGTTCGCGGCCGCGGGCGGGGTGACGATTGGCGGAGAGACGCGCGTGCCGATGGCCGTGCTGTGCGACGAGCTCGGTTTCCAGACCCGGGACCTCGACCACCTCGTTCACACCCTCGGGGTCCCGGCGGTGATCACGACCTTGGAAGAGGAAGCGCTCAAACGCTCCTTCGAGCACGTTCACCGCGATCCGGAGACGAACGTGCTCTTCCTGAGCGCGTTCGCGTCGGACGCTTCGCTCGTCGCCCTCGAGGATCGGGGGCTCCTCTGGCACTTGCTCGGCAGTCCCGACGATCTCGCTCCCGTCTTCGCATCGCTGATCGAGCGCGTCGAGGCCTACCTGAAGCGCACGCGCGAGCTCGGCGAAATCCGGGTCGCCCTGATCGATTCCGAAACCAGCTTCGAAGCCGACCTGGGGGCCCTGCTGCACGAGCAGCTTCGGTTCAACGGCAAGACCGCGACGGAGAACGGCCCGGAACGCTATTTGCGATTACGCATCCCCGGTGAGGAGAAGTTCGTCGACGTTTTCGAAGAGATTGCGGAGAGCTACGTGCCCAAGGTCGTCGAGCTCATGCCTCACGTCGTGGTTTTCACCGGTCGTCACGAGGCAGTGCTCATGCTGACGCTGATAGAGTTCGCATGGCCGGCGGAGTCTTCCGAGCCTCCGCCGTTCTACGTGCTCGGCCCGGATTTCGGAAGTTTCGAGCAGTTGACGTCCGCTGTTCGAGCCTTCGAGCTCCATCACCGTATCGCGGGCGTCGGTCACGCGGCTGCGGACGACAGCGCTTCGTACGACGAGTACCTGAGCGCACTCAAGGCCTTGTTTCCGGAGACGTACGTCGAGAAGACGGAGAACTTCTACGACGCCGCGTATTACCTCGTCTATTCTGCCGTCGCCGCCGGCGACGATTGGCCGCTCGACGGAGCGAAGATGGCGCTCGGCTTGAAGCGCCTGCTCCAAGGGGCACCCCATTTCGTCGGGGGGCGCCATATTCCGGACGTCACGGAAGCGCTGCGTACGGAACCTTCGATCGCGCTTCACGGCACCATGGGCCCGCCCGCGTTCGATCCGGAGACGGGCGCCTGGCGCGGCAACGGCAGCGTGTACTGCATCCGCCCCGGGGAAACTTGGAACGAGGTAGTCGCGAGAGACGTCCTGCGCTACGACCGCGAAACCGGCGAGCTCCACGGCACGTTCCCCTGCATCGAAGGCTTCTGAATCGATTCGGCCCGGATTTCGGGTCACGATCGCGACGACGACCAAGTCCACCATTCCCGTGACCTCGCCGACCATGGCGTCGGCCGTGACGGCGCCGACGATGATCAACGCCAAGAGATCGTTCGGCGAAACGTCGCCCGCGTGCCGTTTCGGAATCAGGCGAATGATTGCCGCGAGCACGACGTAAACGACCGCGCCGCGAGCCGCCGTTTCCCAGAGTGGCGCTTGGAGTTGAAACACCTCGGCCATGGACGCAAATCGAGCTTGCAGTGTGAGCGAGCCTGGCGGTTCCGTGGTCCCGACACGGTAACTCGCGCCGTGCGGTTGAAAATGGGGCATGAGCTCGAGAGGGCACGCGCAGCGTGCCTGCGTGCTTTCACCGCGTCGAAGCGCGCTGCGCAACGCCCGAGGTGCTGCGGGGAAATGACGTCGAAGCATCGCGCGGGTGGTCGGAGACCGTGTACGAGCCTGCCCGACGAACGGCGCGTCCGTGCGAGCGTCGGCGTCCGACCGTACTCACGGCGGCGGCTCGCGTCACTCCGCCCCGCCGAAGCGATGCCCACGCCGTGCTCGGTTCGCGGCAGCTTTCCGCACCCTCGGCGGGCTCCCAAATCGTTCGGCGCTCGAGCACGCGTTGCGGGCGCGACGCGAACGTCAGCGCGGCGAGTAGAAGAAGCCGAGGAGGGCGCCGAACACGACGTGCGCGACGATCACGGAGATGGGTGTGCGCACGCCGTAGTTGCGCGCGAGAAACCCGGGAGGCTCGAGCTGCCGAACGACGGTCGGGCCGCGCAGCTCGCTCGCCATGCGCGGGTGCATCGCAGGCAGCACCGGCATGGCGACGACGAGCACGAACGCGGCGTGGACGAAACCGATCGCGGCGCCGAACCAGGCCGTGAACACGCCCGTCGCGTGGAAGGCGCCCACGTAGATCAACGAGAAGATCCAGCCGTTCACGAGGTGTAACGCGACGCCATAGAGCTTGGCGCGGTCGCGGTTGGGCGTGACCATGGAGCCGAGCATGTAGGGGAGGTTCATGCGCGTGAGACCGAGGCCTTGGCTGCCGGCCAGAATCGTCGTGAGCACGACCGTGCTCGCGAAGCCCCAAAGCAGCCAGCTTCCCCAGTTCATGTCCATTCCCGTGAATCGGTCCGTGATGTTCGTTTCGGCGTTGCGTTCATGCGCGTGCCTGAAATGGGTCGGCCGTGCTCGTCGGCGTCGTGTTCATGTCTGTGCCCGTGAAGCGGTCGGCCGTGCTCGTTTCGGTGTTTCGTTCATGCGCGTGCGTGCGAGTCGGGCGGCGGCGCTCGTTTCGTCCCTTCGTTCATGCTCGTGCCCTCCGAATCGGCCGGTGCCGTCCGCCTCGGCGTCTGGAGCGCGTCGAGGCGCCGTTCGAGCGCGAGCGCGGCGCCAATCAACCCGAGGTGCGTGAAAGCCTGCGGGAAATTGCCGAGCGGCTCGCCGGTTTCGGGATCCATCTCTTCGGCGAACAGCCCGAGCTCGTTGGCGTAGCGCAGCGTGGCCTCGAAACAGGTGCGCGCCTCATCGACGGAGCCGCCCCCCTGCGCCAGGAACTCGGCGACCCAGAAGCTGCAGATGCCGAAGGCGCCCTCGTTCACCGCCCAGCTCTTTTCGTAGCGGTGGAACAAACCCGGTCGGACCTTTAGCCGCTCGACGATGCGTTCGTACGTCGAGCGCAGCCGCGGGTGGGAAGGCGCGTGAAAACCGTACTCGCTCATCGCGAGCACGCCGAGGTCGACCGTGTCGCCACCGAGCACCTGCGTGTAGCACCGAAGGTGCGGGTTCCAGGCGTGGCGTTCGATATCCTCCCGCAAGCGGGCGCGGTGCTCGGCGAAGCGCGTCGTCGGCAGGCGGTGCAGGTGACCACGCGCGGAGAGCTCGAGGAGCCGATCGAGCGCCGTCCAACAGAGCACGCGCGAGTGTGTGTACGGTCGGCGCTGCTCGCGCTCCTCCCAGATGCCGTGATCGGGCTCGGACCAGCTCGCGCACACGGTCTCGCCGAACTGCCACAGCATCCGCCGGGTTTCCCCGTCGAGCCAGGCGCCGCGGCGACAGAGCGCAGTGACGGCGTCGATCACCTCGCCATAGGTGTCGAGCTGCAGTTGATCTGCCGCGGCGTTCCGAATGCGAACGGGACGCGAGGCGCGGTATCCCGCGAGGTGATCCAGCGTACGCTCCGATTCTGGTGGTCGCCCGTATACGTCGTAGAGGATGCGGAGCTCGGGTCGAGTGAGGCGCGTCGTGTGGAGCAGCCAGCTCACGAACGCGTGCGCCTCGTCGAGGTAACCGAGATCGAGGAACACGCGCGCGGTGAGCGATGCGTCGCGGAGCCAGCAAAAGCGGTAGTCCCAGTTGAGATCCCCGCCGACGCGTTCCGGCAGCGACGTGGTGGGCGCGGCGACGATCGCGCCGGTCGGCGCGAACGAGAGGAGCTTCAGGGCGAGCAGGCTGCGCACGACCGCATCGCGGTAAGCGCCCGCGTAGCGGCAAGCTCAGATCCACCGACGCCACCACGCGGCGGTGTGCTCGACGCGATCCCATGCATCACCGCCGAGAGGGGGGAGCACTGCGGGCGCCTCGGAGTCGAACGTCAGCGAGAACACCGCGCGCTCGCCACCGCGCACCGTCAGGTGCGCCGTCGCTGTGCCTTCATCGTCGAGCGCGAAGGGCACCGGCGCTCCGTCGGGGCCTTCGCACCGCAAGGTATAAAGGTCGTTGCCGCCGAGCTCGAGGCGGAGGCCGAGCCCGTGCCGGGTTCGCAAGGGAACGAGCCGGCGTGCGTAATCGGGGCGCGGCGCGAACGAGACCTCGAGTACGAGCTCTCCGTCGAGGCCCTCGACGACGCGCAAGAGCTCGTGCTCCGGAACGGGTCGAGCCCGTTTTTGCGCCTCGCCGAACGCCGTCATCGTGTCGATGACGCGCACCGCACCGCTCGGGCCGACGAACGTCGTCGCGAGGACGTTGGTATCGGGGAGATAGGCGCGAGCGGTGCGAAACGAACCACGAGGTGCGATGCGCCACGCGCCACCCCGGTTCGCGTCCAAGACGGCCGCGAAAATCGACGGACTGTCGAACCGTGGCCAACACAACCACTCGATCGCGCCGTTCTTGGCGACGAGAGCGGCGGAGCGCCCGTCACCGATGACGCCGTAGTCCCGAATCGCCGTTTCGGTCATCGAAGGCCGTGCCCCACGCGTCGAGCGTCGGCAAGCGCCAGTGCGCTCCGCTGGCCCTCGACGCTGCAAAAGCTGCGCCGTGACCCGTGGCACGCCCGCGTTGCTCGCGCTCTCGGGTTGCTCGCGCTCTCGCGGGCTCGCAGTGGGCGGCCGTTTGGGGCGCCGCGGAGGAAAGTTCCGGGGCATCGGTCGCGTGCCGCAGCGTCCGCTCCGCCCTGACCCGAGGTTTCGAAGGCCGTGGACTACTCTCGAGGGAGAGCCCGAAGCATTGCCACGCCCAACCGGGGCCAACCGCTCATCCCCGCCGGCGTTCCCACTGCGGGTGCGCGCGCCAGTACGGCCCACTTCTTGAACGTCTCTCGGGCGGCGCGCGGGATCCCGGAAGCGAACGAGCTCTCGAGGTCGACGCACGCGGTCGGAGGAAGCGGCATGGCGAACGAGCGAATTCGCATCGGGATCTCGGGATCGTACGGAGGCATGAACCTCGGTGACGAGGCCATTCTCGAAGGGATTCTGGGCGAGCTCCGGGCGAGTATCGACGCAGAGATCACCGTCTTTTCGAAGAACCCGAGCGATACTCTGGCCCGCCACGACGTCGAGCGGGCGGTGTCGCCGATCAGCATGACGCGCCGGGAGATGATTCCCGAAATCGAGCGACTCGATCTGTTCGTGCTCGGTGGGGGCGGCATCCTCTACGACAAGGACGCCGAGCAGTACCTGCGCGAGGTCACCATCGCCAACCAGCTCGGCGTGCCCGTGCTCCTCTATGCGATCAGCGCGGGCCCGCTCACGACGCAAGCTTCGCGGCGGGCCATCCGAAACGCGTTGAACGTGTCGCCTCCGCCCGTCATCACCGTGCGTGATCGGATGGGTTACCGCCTGCTCGAGGACGTGGGGGTGCTCCCGGACATCCACCTCACCGCCGATCCGGCGTTCCTCCTCGAGCCCGAGGAGCTCCCGCTCATCGCCCTGCAAGCGGAAGGAGTCGATTTCGACCAGCACTTGGTTGGTTTTTCCGTGCGCGAGCCCGGGCCCGCGGCGCCCGACATCAACCCCGAGGCGTACTACGCGCTGCTCGCGAACTCGGCCGATTTCATGGTGCAGCGTTACGACACCAACGTCGTCTTCGTGCCGATGGAAAAGTCGGACGTTCAACACAGCCACGCCGTGGTGGCGCACATGCAGCACAGCGAGCGCGCGGAGATCCTCCGGCGCCGCTACTCGCCGCGGCAGATCATCGACTTGATGGGGCGCTTCGACTTCGCCGTCGGCATGCGCCTGCACTTCCTGATCTTCGCGGCGCTCCGTGGCACGCCGTTCGCGGCGCTGCCCTACGCCTCGAAGGTGACGGGCCTCCTCGAAGATCTCGAGATGCCGACGCCGCCCCTCGAGAGCATCGGAATCGGTCAGCTCATCGCCGAGATCGATCGCTCCTGGGATACCCGTGCCGCCCTCAGCGCCAAGATTCGCGAGAAGGTGCCGCGGCTGCGCGCCCGCGCGCGCCTGACCAACGAGCTCCTCCTCCGCCTCATCGCCGAGCGTCGCGGAACCCGCGGGGTCTCCGTCGAGTCCCTCGCCCAGCCCGCCGAGCAGCACCACTGAACGCCAGGGCATCGTCCCTCTCGTCCCCGGCTTCGCGTTGGCGCTCACGGCCCTTGCCGTTCGCCGCCGACGACGGGACGGTCAGCGCTGAGGGCGTTACCGTCGAGCTCCGGCGAGCGACGCATCCGCGCCGAGGCTCTCGAGCGTCGGAACGCGGACGCCGAGCCGGCGAGCGTGATCGAGGGCGCGCTGGAGGCGTGCTGGGGCGGTCCGGCCGGTGGCCACGTGATCGGGATCGGCGTCGAGCGCGGCTTCGAGGCGCTTTTCGAGATGCTCGCGCGGCAGCGCCGAGCCGACCAGCGCCTCTTGGAGCTCGAGCACTTCCCGCGTGACCGCGCGGAATAGATCGGCGTGCTGCGCGCGCAGCTCGCGGACGGTGCCGCCCGTGCGCAGGCCCGCCAAGTTGATGCTCAGGATGTAGAGATTCTTGGCGACGAGCTCGAGCAGAAGCTCTTCGCGCGAGGCGAGCCTGCGCACGGGAAGGGAGTTTTCTTCGATGGCGCGCGCGGCGAGCTCGGCGCCCGGACCGAAAACGGCGCTCGGCAAGAGCGAGTGGACGGGGCGATTCGCCTTCTTCTCGAACCACACCACGATGACCGTGGGGTCCTCGATCGCGTGGCGTTCCCAGTCGCGCGGCAGAAGCTCGTTCTGCAGCAGCGCCACGCGTTGGCGATACGCCGGGGGCAGGCTCGACAGCACCGGATGCAAGGCGTCCTCGGCCACCGCGACGAGCACCAGCTCGGGAGACGGCGCAGCCGCGAGGGCTTCGGCCGGCGCCATGCCGCGCACGACGGGCACGATCGGATGTCCGAGCCGCAGGAAGCCGCGAGCGAACGCGGAGCCGAGCTCGCCGATGCCGACGATCACGATGGGGGCGCGTTGAGCCATGCGCCGATTATCGCTCCTTTCCGTGCTGGCGACACGCACCTGTGTCGTCGGTGAAGGCGAGCTCACTCGGTGATTTCGCGAATCACGCGACACGGATTGCCGGCAGCGAACACGCCCTCCGGAACGTCCCGCGTCACGACGCTGCCGGCGCCGATGACGCTGCGCGAGCCGATCCGCACGCCCGGCAGGATGATGGCGCCGCCGCCCACCCAAACGTCCGAACCGATCGTGACGGGCTTACCGAGCTCCTTGTCCCGGCGTTGCTCGGCGTTCCACGGGTGCGTGGCCGTGTAGATCTGCACGGAGGGGCCGAAGAGCGTGAAGGCTCCGATGCGCACCGAGCAGACGTCGAGCACGACGCACCCGAAATTGAAGAAGACGCGCTCACCGAGCTCGATGTTCGAGCCGTAGTCGCAGTAAAAGGGCGGCTGCAGCGAGACCGAATCGCCCCCGGCGCCGAACAGCGCGCAGAGGATCCGCCGACGCTCTTCCTGCTCCGCTTCTCGCGTGGAATTCAGCGCTTGGCAGAGATCCCGCGCACGGCGTCGAGCGGCGACGAGCTCCGGGTCGGACGGATCGTAGAGCTCTCCGGCGAGCATTTTCTCGCGCTCGGTCTTCATGTCTCGGGGGCCCATGGCAGGTTTCGGCGCGACCGCGTTTGCGTCGCGGTCGCGGCTCGATTCAACACGCCGCCCGAACGAAAGGAAAGGCCGAAGCGTCCGGGCTCGGCGCCTGGTCGAGCACGCTCATCACCGGGTCGTAGCCCCGAACGAAACGAAAAGGCCGAAGCGTTTGGGCTCAGTCGTCGCCGTGCACCGTGACGATCGCCGCGTATTCGGGCTGCATCACGTTCGTGACTTCCGAAACCTTGGTGATTCGCCCCGTCGTCGGATGGATGTCGAACACGACGACGTTGTTGGTATCGCGGTTGGCGACGAGCATCACGGCGCCGCCGTCCTCGATCGAGAAGTGGCGCGGCGTTCGACCGCCGGAGGCGTCGTGACCGGCGAGCGTGAGCTGCCCCGTCGCCGCATCGACCGTGTAGACGACGATGCTGTCGTGCCCGCGGTTCGAGCCATAGACGAACTTGCCGCTCGGATGCACGGCGACCTCGGCCGTGGTGTTGCCGCCGCCATTCGCGCCGTTCGGCAAGGTCGGCAGGGTCTGGAGCTCCATGAGTGCGCCGGTTTGGTCGTAACGGAGGGCGGTGATCGTGTCGTCGAGCTCGTTGATGACGTACGCGGTGTCGAGCGTGGGGTGGAACGCGAGGTGGCGCGGCCCCGCGCCGGGCGCGGTGGAGAAGTTGCCTCCGCTGGCCGGCGTGAGTGAGCCCGTCGCGTCGTCGAACGCGTACGCGACCACCCGATCGGAGCCCTTACAGGGTACGTAGGCAATCGCGTTCGTGCGATCGGTGAGGATGAGGTGGGGATTGGTGCCGGGCATGGTCGTGGCGCTGGGGCTGCCGAGCTTGCCGTCGTCTTGGATCGGGAAAACCCGCACCGAGCCGCCGTTGTAGTTTGCGACCATCACCCAGCGCCCGCTGCGATCCACCGCGACGTGGGTCGGCGCGCCGCCACCCGAGTCGACCTGGTTCAGCGGCGTGAGGCCGCCCGTTTTCCGATCGATCGCGAACGCGGCCACCTGTCCGCTCGCTTCGAGCACCGCGTACAAGAAGCGATGGGTCGGATCCACGGTGAGGAACGACGGGTAGCTGCCGGCGTTCACGGTCGTCGAAAGCGTGAGCGTGCGTTCCGTGCGATCGAAGCGATAGATGGTGATTTTGCCGTCTGCTCCGCCGACGTACGCGAACGGAACGCCCGGGTCGCCGGGCATGCCCGCGGTGCCAGCGTTCCCGGCGTCTCCACCACTGCCCGCCGAGCCACCACTGCCGCCCGAGCCGCCGCCGCTCGTTCCCGCGCTGCCCGAATCGCCACCGCTCGCGCCACCACCGCTCGAACCGCCACCGCTCGTCCCGCCACCGCCCAATCCGCCGGCGCCCGCGCCGCCCAGGGAGCCGCCGCTGCCTGCAGCGTCACCTCCGGATCCTCCGCTCGCGCCGCCGGTGCTCGTTCCTGCCGTTCCTCCCGTGACGGCGCCGCCCTGTGCGCCGACGCCTCCGCCGCCGCTCGAGCCCGCGCTGCCTCCGTTTGCTTGGCCTCCGGTCGGCGCGCCGCCGCTCGTTCCGCCGCTCGCGGCGCCGGCTCCTCCAGTGCTCGGACCGGGGGAGACGCTCTCTCCGCCACCGCAGGAGAAGAGCGTCACGAGCGATCCGATCACGAGCCAGCCGCGCGCCGGCCGCAACGAAGACGTTTGGCGATTCACGCTTCGGCGTCTGTCGCTTCCGAATGGCTGCGTCAAGCGCGGATATCGCATTTTGCGCGCTCAACTCCGAAGGGTGCGGACACGATTCGGGTTTTCGCGCGCGGAGCCGAGTGATCCCGTGGGGAAAAGCGGCACGAGCGCCGCCTCGCGAACGATCCGAACGCCGATCCGTCATCGGCGCATCGCTCATGGAGAAGATCCTTTACGAACGTGAGGCGTGCGCAAGCGCCCGCGGCGCCGTCGGCGCGGCGGCCTCACGCAAGAAGGTCCGTTGGAGATCGGGATCGTCGATCGTGGCGGCGATCTTGGCGACGAGCGCGTCTCCGGTCGACCGAGCACGCTGGGCGGCTCTGCGATCGTTCGAGCGCAGGGCCGCGTGCTCGGCGAGCCGGTGAAGGCGGACGCCGAACAACGGAATCGGGTGCGTCTCGTACAGCTCCAGGGCTTGCGCGAGGTGCTCGCGCGCCGCGCTCCGTTCGTTCGCGTCCAATGCCGCGCGTGCGAGCCAGTAGAGCGCGTGCATCCGGCTTTCGCGCGCGGGCACCGCTTCGGCAGCCGCTCGCCAGCGCATCGCTTCCGAAACGAGCGCTGACAGGTCCGACGTCGCGGCGTAGAGCTCACAGCGGGCCGCCCAGAGCGGTTGCATCCGGACCAGGCTCTGCTCGAGCCCGGGCGGGATGACGACGCCCGCGAGAACACTGCGGGCGTGCGACGACCGTCCGAGCCGCACGAGGCTGCACGCGGCGCTGCACGCGAGCTCGACGCTCCGCCGCGCATGGCGCGACCGAGTCCGTTCCGCGGCAGCGAGGTCGCGCTCTGCGGCGCGCTCGAAAGCGCCGAGCTCGCGGAGAATCCACCCGTCGAACGGAGGCATGTCCCCCGAGCGCTCGCGCTGGCGTCGAGCCTCGGTGTGGAGCGCGAACGCCTTTCTCACCTCACCCCGCCGGGCCGCGACGTCGCCGAGGCCTTCGAGGCAACGGGCCGACACCTTGGACACGTGCGTTTGCGCTTCGACCTCGCGGAACATCGCCTCGGCGGGGTCGAGCTCCGCCGCGAAGACGTGAATGGCAGCCAGCGCGACGCCCGCGATGTCGATGGCGCGCGCATGCGCGAGGGGACGTGCGATCGAAAGGCAGCGCTCGATCACGCCGCGCGCCTGGTCGAGGCGCCCGAGCTCGAGGAGCGCGACGGACGAGAGCGCGAGCGCCTCCGCGTGCCACGCGTGATTGCCCGTTCGTTCGGCGAGCGCGAGCAGCTCGGCGGACGCGGCGAGCACGTCGCTCGGTCGGTCCGCGAAATGGAGCACGAGCGAGCGGCCGTACTGCGCTTCGGCGTGAAGCGCCGGCACGCCGAGCGCCATCGTTTGTCGGGGCAGCACCGGCGTGGGACGGCGCAAGACGGGATCTTCCCAGAACCCTTCGAGGTGGCGAAAGCCGGCGGTGAGCGCCCTCTGGGTGGCGGGATCGGTTTCGCTCGCCTCGAGCGCCCCGGCGTGGGCGCCGGCGGACTCGAACGCACGGCGCGCGCCCTCGAGATCGTCGAGATCGAGCTTCGCCCAGCCCGTGCTCTGCTCGACGATGAGGCCCCACACGCGCTGCTCGACCGCGGGCAGACGCGGCAGCAGCGCGCGCGCCCGCTCGTAGTACGATAACGCTTCGCCCTTCGCGAAGCGGCGATCGCAGTGATCGCCGGCGCGCAGCAGGGCAACCAGCGCCTCTCCGAAGCGCCCCGCCCCCTCGAGGTGGAACGCGAGCTCCGCCTGCGAGTGATTGTCGAGGAAGCGCTGGCTCGGGGGACCGCCGCCCGGCGCGGCTTCCGCGCACAGCGCGTCGGCAACGCGCCCGTGCAGGGCGATCCGCTGCCAGCGAGCGAGCGCATCGTAGAGCTCCGCCTGCACGAGGACGTGCCGAAAGCGAAACCCGACGGTGGGCATGCCCCCGGGGGTCTCCGTGTCGCCGACCACGACGACCAGGTCGGTCGAGCGCGCGAGCGCCAGCAGCTCGTGCTCGACGACGCGCTCGTCGCAGGCGAGGGCGAGCGCCACGGTGCTCGCGCAAAACTCGTAACCCGCGACCGCGGCGACGTCGAGCACCGTGCGGAACGACGTCGGCAGGGTGTCGAGCGTGCTCCGGATCAACGCCGAGACGTTGGCGGGCGCGCGCGCGAACAGATCCTCGAGCGCCCCGTTGGCGCGCCAACCAGCGGCGGTGTGCTCGAGCGTGTTCTCCTGAATGGCGGTGCGCAGCAAGCACGCCACGAACAGGGGCAAACCCTCGGTCCGCTGCCACAGAGGAAAGGCGAGCGCTCGGGAGAGATCGCAGGGGCCGAGCGCGTGCTCCAGATACTGCTCGACCTCTCTGGGTGAGAGGCACCGAAGCTCGAACCTCGGATCGAGCTCGCGGTCGGCGCTTCCGTGCAGCGCGGGTTGCAAGAGGGGCGGTTCGGTGTCGCCGAACCCCGTGCGGTACGTCCCGATCATCAGCACGCGCGCGCTTCGGAATCGGTAGCTCACGAACTGCAGCAGATCCGCCGTGGCGGGATCCGCCCAGTGCAGGTCTTCGAGCGCGAGCACGAGGGGCGTCTCTTCGGCGATGGCCGCGAGCGCGTCGCAGAGCATGCGCATCGTGGTCGCCGAGTCCGCGGGTTGCATCTCGCGCCGCGCTGCCTCGAGGCGCGCATCGTCGGCGAAGTGCCCCGGATAGTAGAGACAGAAGGCAGGGCAGTGTCGAGCGAGCAGCGCGCGAGCGCGCGCCCCGTCGCTTCCCGCGAGGAGCTGCCCGATCGCTTCGATCACGGGAAGGAGCGCTTCCGCGGCGCCGAACGAGCGCACGCATCGACCGCGCGCCGTGCGCGTCGGCACGGGGAGCGCGGCCGTCTCCTCCAAGAATCGCTCGATCAGCATCGTCTTGCCGACGCCCGCTTCTCCGCAAATCCACACGAGCCCGCCGCTTCCGTCGTGGGTGCGACGCAAGAGCGCATGCAAGGCATCGACCTGGGCTTCGCGAGGGCCGAAGCCGCCACTTTGGGGGCGCGCAGCGAGGCCCCCGTCCGCGCCGGGGTTCGGGGCACCCGGGCCCGCCAACGCGATCGTCGTCGGGGCCAGGAGCCGGTACCCACGGCGTGGAATGGTTTCGATCCATTCGACGCTCGGGGACGCGGCAGCGAGCGTGCGGCGCAGCGTGCTGACCGCGACGGCCAAGCTGTTCTCGTGCACCTTGATTTCCGGCCAGAGCGCGGCGATCGCCTCCGCACGCGTCACGCCGCGGGTACCCGCGCGGACGAGCAGGAGCAGGAGATCGAACGGCTTGTCGGCGATGCGAGTCGGCGCGCCGCGATGACGGAGCCGTCTCGCGTGGGGGTCGAGCTCGAAATCCCCGAATCGATAAAGAGCGCGAGCGCGTTCCATGCGGCCGCCCGGTCGAGCAGCTTACCCGGAGCGCGCTCTGGCTCAATGCGACGAAGGAAGGAAGGCGATTGGCTGGATTGTCGTCCCGGGCCGACGGTCGGTCGTGTTTCGGCTTACGGGTCGAGCCCCCTCGCCCCCGCCCCCTCCGGCTCCCCCGCGGGAGCCGGAGAATTTGGATGAGGCGTCCCGTATCAGTCGGCGTAGGCCCCGACGCAGGTGAACTGGAGGAGCTCGCCGTGGAAACTGCCTGACACCACCGCTCCCTCGGTGTTTCCGGCCTGGTCGAACGTGATCGAGCCGTTGCTGACGTAGCCGACGGCAAAGGGCTCGGAGCCGTCGGGGTTCACGGGCACCAAGAGCCCGAGCGTCTCCCAACCGTGGAACACGTGCTCTCCAGGGCCGTAGTAGGGCGTCGGGATCATGAAGGTGATGCCGATTCGCTGCCCGTTCGGGAGCTCGCTCTGGATGGCGAGGGAGGTGATGTTCGGAACGTACGGATTCGGTCCGGCGGCTCCGAAGAACGCGTGGGGATACGGCGCCCCATCGATGCTCCCCTCGAACTCCACGTTGCCGGTACCGGGCGTCGCCTCGTACGGATTCGCAATGAACGTCGTCGTGAAAGTCCCCGAGATTGGGGCGACGCCGTTGCTGCATTCATCGAGCGGCGGTGGAGGCGTGAATGGCTGGAAGGGCGGAACCTCGGGCGCCGGCAATGCGAGCGCCTCGCGGAGCTCGTCATCGTGAGCGCGCAGCCAGTCTTGCAGCGCCGCGAGCGCTCCGGGATCCGACTCGGGCGCGATCGAAGCCAGCGCGCTGGCCTTCGCGACCAGCTCCGCGTCGTTCCACAAGGCGTCGTTCAGCTCCACGAGGCGCGCCCGGAAGCGCGCGCGCTCTTCCGGAATCTGGTACAGGCGATTGGCGATCTTCGCGCCGTAGTAGACGGTGATCTCGTAGCCCGGGCGCCAGGCGGGCATACCGACGAACGCCCCATCCAGCTCCCGCGGCAAGAACACGAACTTCGAGCTCTTCGGGTCGAGGTAGGCGTAATAGTTGTTGGCGACGTTCGCGTAGCCGTCCCACTGCCCGAGCAGCGTCTCCAGCGCCCAGAAGTCGCGGAAGCGATCCAGGTCGAGCACGCGGCCGAGGCGGTCGAGGAGCTGGTCGTCGTCGGCCTCGAGCGCTCGAGCGAGGCGCTCGAGCGGCTTTCGCGACGCGGGGCCGGAGACGTGCTGGATGAAGCCCATCGTCGAGGGGTCGAAGTCCGCGAGCTCGCCGGCGAAGAGGGCGCCTCTGCCGTGCTCGAAGTGGCGCGCCAGCATGCGCTCGTCGACGCCTTCCACGTGCGTGTACGTTCCGAGGTCCTGGCCGTTCACGACGACGCGCACGAAGCCGCAGCGCGAGGCCGGATAGCCCGCGCGCCGGAAGAGCTCGAAGGCGAGGCATTCGCGCGCATACGAGGGCTCTTCCATGCTGTTGTTGAGCACCATGGTGCGCAGTCCGTCGCCGCGGTCCGGAAAGGTCAGAACGAGGCTCGGGCGCCACACGCTCAGGCCGCCGAAGAAGCCCATCTTGCGAACGCCTACGTCCGTGTAGCGCTCTCCGTCGATGCGCGCGATCGCCCGGTAGGTCGCGTAGTCGAACGGCTCGAGGTTGTTCACGTCCGTGGGGAACTGATCGAACAAGCTCTTGCCCTCGACGCGCAGCGCGCCCCAATCGGCCGGATCGATCGTGAGCTCGACGTCCACTCGGCGCGTCGGATCGAGAATGCCGTCGGGCGGGCCTCCCTTGCGCGGCGGCTTGGGGCGCGGCTTGCTCGGCCCAGGCGACGGGACGAGATCGTCCCAGGGGTCCGGAAGGCACGCCAAGCTCGAGCTTGCCGCGAGCAACGCTACGGCCCAACGACAATGGTGATTCGGTTTCATCGTTTCCCTCTCCTTGGGGGCCGCCCCCTCGATGGACGTCTCGACGTTCCGCGCGTCGGGACGTCACCCGAACGTCATTCGTGCGTGAATGGCTCGTGAGTGTTCGAAGGGCGAGGCCAACCCGTGTTGGAGGACTCCTCCGTCTCTCGTCCGACGAGGTCCGGAGCAATCCGCACTGGATCGTGCGGCGCCGATACTAGGAACTCGCGACGACGCGCCACCTAAAGTCCACCTAAAAAGCCGCTAAAGCGCCGCGACGGCTCCCGCTGCACGCGGTCGTGCGCGGGGCACCGTGCGGTTGCCGCCTCGAAGCCGTTGCATGCCGACCACCGGGCGCCGTGTCTGAGCGATCTTGCGCCCGGCTTCGGACCACGCGGTCTTGCGCTGCCGTCTACAGACGTCGCGCACTCCGCATCGAGGAGACCTTGCGCGTGGGTTACCGACCGTGCGGTCTCCGCCTCGAGGGTCAGGCGCGCGCGGTTGGCGATCGGGGGTGCCCGCCCGGGGGCGGCCGGGCGTAGCGGGATATCCG